>CAZQRE010000076.1:0-5223 GCA_964595695.1 uncultured Dehalococcoidales bacterium | reverse complement strand
GAGTTGCCTTTTGAGCTGCCGATGCAGTCCGGGGCTAGTCATATCTATCCTGGCTACAATACGCTCCAGTTCAGGTGCCACCACGACAAAGGTATCCCCTTCCTTATGCACACTGGCGCCAATACCCCTGGGCTGAGGACGAAAAATCTTCTTCGGAATCTTCTCATCAACTTCTCGCCTAAGGCGAGTAACCTCATCCAACATCTTTATAGTTTTAGCCATGAGTTCAGAAACACCATCACCAGTTGCTGCCGAAATGGAAAGGACTATAGTTCCAGCACCTCTAAAGGCATCCTTTATCTCGGCTAACCGAGCCTGCACCTGGGGCAAATCAATCTTATTTATCACCACAAGCTGGGGCTTGGTAGCCAGAGCCGAATCATATAAGCTGAGCTCGGCATTTACCCGCACCATATCTTCAGTCGGAGACGCCGAGCTACCATCTATCAGGTGAATAAGTATTTTGGTACGCACAATATGGCGCAGAAAATCGTGTCCCAGACCCCGACCCAGGTGAGCGCCATCTATTAGCCCCGGAATCTCAGCCAGGACAAAGCTTCGTTGACCGACCTCAGCCACACCCAAAATAGGCTCACAGGTAGTGAACGGGTAGCCAGCAATCTTAGGTTTAGCTGCTGAAGCCGCTGCCAGCAGGGTAGACTTGCCTACATTGGGATAACCGATAATGCCAACATCAGCAATAAGCCTCAACTCCAATATTATGGAATTCTCTTCCCCGGCCTCTCCCTTCTGAGCAATCTGTGGCGCTTGATTGGTAGACGAAGCAAAATGAGTATTGCCCAACCCTCCTTTACCACCCTTAGCTACCACTATCTGCTGACCAGGCTGCTCCAAATCAGCGATAACGGCATCACCACCGATTTGTGCCTTATAGAAGACCACAGTTCCCACTGGCACCGTTAATATCAGGTTTTCCCCTTTCTTGCCATGCTTCTTTTTCCCCTTGCCATTCTTGCCATCGGCTGCTCTATAAAATCTTTTATGCTCGAGTATACGCAGACTGCTAATACCCGAATCAGCCATAATCACTACATCACCACCATCGCCACCGTCACCACCATCAGGTCCGCCAAAGGGGACAAACTTCTCCCGCCGGAAGCTTACCACTCCGTTGCCACCACCACCGGCTCTTACCACTATTTCCGTTCTGTCAAACATTATTAGCTAAACACCATTTTCCTTGGTAGGGGAGAAATCTACCTTGCTTAAATGTGCTTCTATTTTATCAACAATTTCATTATCCTTTATTCTATAACAATATATTAGTTAATTCTAATTATTAAATTATTATAATAACTGGGAAGCGCTGTATTAGAAGCTTAACCCCGGTCTCAGTTGAATTAAGGGCAAAAGTAAAGCTGACTCCCCAGAAGCTTATCAACAAAATGGGGCAGTCATTCACAATCCCTGCACTTTTGAACGAGGTAGTTTTGTTTATAGACGGGCAGTTTATGGTGATAATACAGGTGATTTGAAATTCGTTGCCATTTACTTGGGGTAGATTATTTGTTGGATGTCGAGGATTTTACGCCTTAAATAAGGGCTAGCATCGATATCACTAGCTACTTTTTCATAAGCGTGGATAACGGTTGAATGGTCTCTATCTCCTAGCTCCCTGCCAATTTGAACCAGTGAGCAATTGGTTTCCTGCCTGATTAGATACATTGCCACTTGCCGGGCTAAAGCTGTTTCCTTGTCTCTTTTCCGGCTTTTTAAGTCTAGGGGGGTTAGTTGGAAGCTGTTAGCTACGGCTTCTATTATTAGGCTGGGAGTAATAAGAGCATTATTAGATTCCTTGCTGGCTATATCCTCAAGTGCCTTAGCGGCTAATTCTGGGGTAAGTAAGTCTCTAGCCAGCTTGGCGTAAGCAATAACCCGGTTTAGACAACCTTCCAATTCCCTTATGTTGTGTTGACTTCGGTGAGCAATAAGCTCCACTACATCTGGAGCAACAGCTACTCCTTTTTGCTCAGCCTTAGCTCGCAAAATAGCCAAGCGGGTTTCTAAATCAGGTGGTTGGATATCAGCAATTAAACCCCATTCAAAACGGGAGCGTAACCGCTCGGTTAAGAGGGGCATGGATTTAGGTGGGTGATTGCTGGTAATAGTAATCTGGCGATTAGCGTTATGTAGCTCATTGAAGGTATGGAAAAAGCTTTCCTCAGTGTGCTCCTTGCCGCTGATAAAGTGGATGTCGTCAATCAACAACATATCAACACTTCTATATTTATTGCGGAATTCCTCTGTTTTCCTCTGTTGGATAGCGTTTATAAACTCATAGGTAAACTGCTCGGCACTAACATAAAGCACCCGAATATGGCTGGCTAGAGCCACATGACCAATAGCATGCAGTAAATGTGTCTTGCCCAAACCTACCCCCCCATATATAAATAGCGGGTTATGGCTGTGTCCTGGGTTTTCGGCTACCCCCAGGGCAGCGGCATAAGCTAAGTGGTTACTGTCACCTACAACGAAGGAATCAAAGGTATATTTTGAGTTGAATCTGGGGGGGCTTGCTTGTGTGGCAAGAGGGATTTCCTCTCGGCTACCATAGCTATGTGGTGAATCTTGATGCCTGGTATCTACTTGAAAAAGGACTTTGGTGTCACAGCGAGTAAGCCCAATAAGAGTTTTTTCAATTAAAGAGCGGAGGTTGTGGTCTAAATATTCAGCGGCAAAGGTATTGGGGACACCAATAACAAACTGATTATCCTGATAACTTAAGCCCACACTTTTTTCCAGCCAGGTCCGATAGTTTGGCTTGTTGACCTGAATTTGCAATTCACCCAGAGCGGCTTCCCAGATTTGTTGTGGCGACCTATCTCCCACTAAATTCCCCCTGTTGTTTGACCCTTAAGATTCACAAATTTATGTTATAGATTGAAGCGGCATTTCACGCCAGGTGGCTGGGGATGAAAGCGGACTTAGCTGAGGAGGGAGGGAGGAAAACTAGAAGAATCATGGCACTAGCATATCACCCTCGGCTTCTTTGATAGCAAGGTTTTTGGCGCTAAATGGTGGTCATCTTTAACCCCTGTTTTCCCTTGCTAACTCTATCAGGCTTGTTCATTTATCTAATATTTACCTTATAGATATAAGATGCCAACAGTCAAAATCTTTTCCTTAATTGCCTAAATTGCCCACCATTAATAATAACTACTTAGCTTGCCTGCTGGCAAGATTTTTGACGCCAGTTGCTGGCTGTCTTTAACCCCTGTTTCCCCTTGCTAACTCTATCAGGCTTGTTTATTTACCTAATATTTAGCTGATAGATATAAAGATGGCTGGTTGTCGGAAAAAATTTTTGGTGTTAGAATTTAGTGTGGGAGGCTTAAATTGCGAGTCATTTTTATGGGTACCCCCGAGTTTGCTGTTCCCTGTCTGGAGCGCCTTATCCTTAATCACTACCAGGTGGTTGCTGTTTATACTCAGGGTGATAAACCGGCAGGCAGGGGGCGTTCCTTGGTTTCTCCACCACTGAAACGGGCAGCCCTAACCTGGAAGTTGCCGGTAGTGCAGCCAGTTAGTTTAAAGGGGGCAGAGGCAGTGGCGCAACTGGCTGGGTTTCACCCTGATGTTATTGTGGTGGCTGCCTTTGGTCAGATTCTGCCACAGTCGGTTTTGGACATCCCCAGCTATGGGTGTATTAATATTCATCCGTCTCTGCTGCCCAGATTTCGGGGTGCATCACCAGTGGCAGCGGCTATTCTGGCTGGTGATGAGTTTACCGGGGTAAGCATTATGCTGATGGACAAGGGTTTAGATACCGGTCCTATATTAGCCAGGGCACAGATTCCTATTTCCCCGCAGGATACTACCGGCTCGCTGACAGTTAAATTATCCCAGCTAGCAGCTTGGTTGCTCCAGGAGGTCTTAGTTCACTGGACAAAGGGCGAGCTCAGCCCGCAACCCCAGAATGAAGCCGAAGCTACCTATTGTAGCTCAATTGCCAAGGCGGAGGGTGAGATTGACTGGCACCTATCGGCTATAAACATATGGCGGCGGGTGCGTGCCTTCCACCCCTGGCCAGGGTGTAACACCCGATGGCGAGGCAGGCAGCTTAAGATTATTGAGGTGGTGCCTCTGCCTGAGGAAACAAGGCTTGCAGTAGGGCGAGTGGTGGCTCTAACACCAGCCAAGGAGGGGGCGGTATTTGGAATCTATACCGGGGATGGAATTTTAGGCGTCTTAAGGGTTCAAGTGGAAGGGAAGCAGGCTATGTCTGCCGCTGAGTTTTTGAGAGGGCAGAAGCAGTTCATCGGGGCAACACTGCCATCCAGTTGAAGGGTAATTATGCCGCAATTTCCCCTTGGCTACGCCTTACGGCCAGCAGGTAACATTGCTCATTTCCAGACCAGCTTGTATAATCTGTGGTAACAAGTTGAGGAGGCTACTTTGTCTTTACCTGAGAACCTGAGCCAGTTTGCCACCCTGGTAGACATTATAGCCAGACTGCGAGCCGGCGACGGTTGCCCGTGGGACAGGAAGCAGACCCATTCTTCACTCAGGGAAAACCTGCTGGAGGAGTGCTATGAGGTATTGGAGGCTCTGGATGAGGGAGATTCGGGGAAGCTTTGCCACGAATTAGGCGACCTGCTGATGCAGGTTGTTCTTCATACCCAGATTGCTACTGAAGCCGGGGAATTTGACCTGGGGGATGTAATAAATAGCATCAATACCAAGCTAATTCATCGCCACCCCCATGTCTTTGGCTCACTCAAGGTAAAGGATGCCGAGGAGGTGCTGGTTAACTGGGAGGCTCTCAAGAAACAGGAGAGGGGGACTGATACCTCTATGCTGTCCAATGTGCCCAAAGAGATGCCGGCACTAGCTTACAGTCAGGAAATTCAAGACCGGGTGGCTCGGGTTGGCTTTGACTGGGAGGATATTGGCGGTGTTATCGACAAGCTAGCTGAGGAGGTTAGTGAATTTAAGCAGGCTGATAGCCGGGAGCAGAAAGGGCGAGAGTTTGGCGATTTACTATTTACTCTGGCTAACATTGCCCGCCGGTTGGGAGTCGACTTAGAGGCAGCGCTGAGGCAGGCAAACCGGCGGTTTTATCACCGTTTCTCCTATATGGAAGAGCTCTGCCGCCAGCGTGGGCTAAATTTTGGCGAGCTATCCTTTGATGAGCAAAACGCCCTGTGGGAGGAAGCGAAGAAGAGGGTGGAATAGAGTGGTCGGGGCGAGAGGATTTGAACC
>CAZQRE010000075.1:0-5300 GCA_964595695.1 uncultured Dehalococcoidales bacterium | reverse complement strand
GAGTGAGGCTGTGGGTGAAGGCAGAATCTAGATAAATTGTGATAGAATGTAACTAGCGAGATTAGTAGTAATTAAGAAAAACCACTGTAGAGAGTGTGTCATGGCTAATAAATCAGAGAATCAAGATAAGAAGAATAAACAGCCTAAGACTATACCGCCATTTCATCGGCGCTTTAATATTAAAGTGCAGGATAAAGAAGCCAAACAGCGGTTCTTAAACAGAGTGAGTAATCAAGTAGCCGAAGGTTTCTTTTCTTGGGCTTTTGATGAGGCAGGAGAAGAGGGGGAAGAACTTAAATACGATATAATGTGGGAAGTAGCGAAGTCACTAGGTAAAACATTCGAGTATGATTATGACTTCAATCACTATGTAAGTGGGGACTTTTATACTTGCCTTCATGCTTTGGAGGTAGTCTACCAAGAATTATCCACAGATGACCAAAAGAAAGAATTAGACGAAATTATAAAGGAGATAATTTCGCTGAGTGAGACTGATTTGGGAGTGCGATGGAGAGAAGGTATATTCCTGCCAAGCGGCGCAAAACTACTGGATGAAGCTCTGGTAAATGAATCCCTGCAATGGCTGTCCGACCCGAAGTATCGTAATGTGCTTGCTCCTTTCCAAAAGGGCTTGTCGCATTTTCTGGAAGCTAACAAACACCCAGAGAGACTAGCAGACGCTATTACAGACATGTATGAAGCTCTAGAAGCGATGGCAAAAGTGGTCACAGGCAGACCCAGTAAAGACCTGTCAGGAAATCGTGAACTATTCGTGAGAAAGCTTGGGCTCAGTAACTATTATAAGAAAATGCTGCAGGATTATATATCATACGCAAATGAATTTAGGCATGCTGTTGAGGAAGGCAAACAACGAGTGCCACCCCTAGCCCAAGAAGTGGAGGCATTTATCTATACTACTGGTCTCTTTATCAGGCTAGCTATTGAGCGGATAAATGCCCAAAAGTCTGTTAGCCCCTAACCTTTTCCTCCTATTTACGTTATAGTCAAGCTGGAATAATAAGCACGGGGCTATCTTATGAAAAGGCTGCGCGTGAGGGTGGACTAGAGACAAACCTAGGGCCAGCGGTAAGTGATGACGGCTTCGCCCTCCCTTGTCTCGATTGATTCTAGAGTTGGCAACTGGGTAACATCGGGGGCAATTTCCTTTGTCGGGTCAAACCAGGGAGGTAGTGCCGTCAGGAAGAGCTTTCCGTCAGTGACATCATAATCAAAGGCGAACCTGAAGAATGTATAATACCCCAGTATGCACCTTATTATGGGGCAGAATCGGTATTATCTGCTATTGGCACCGCAGGAGAAAGGCTTAGGCCTATCTATTCGTGAGCACCGCGACCAAAAGCAATACCGATTAGGAGTAAAATCGCACTCAGCACGAACCAGAACATCCAGGTAAGTTCTGTAGCGAGTGGCTCGAGTACTTCCACAGCCGTGATAATACCTATCACTGCGCACACCCCACCAAGGGCAGTGAAAATTAAGGTTAATAATCCCACAATAGAACCCCCTTCCTATTTATCAGATGAGTCATCTTTTTCTGACCTCTCTTCCTAAAGCTAAGCGTGTTAGAACAGGCTTTGCTTTATTTTATCCCATAGTTACTATATAATCAAAAGGCACAAAAATTGGCTCACCTAATAGGTGATAATAACATGAAATTGACAAATAATCTATACTTTTACCCTGAAAAGGGGATGTTAGACTGCAATACCTATGTGATTAGGGGGAAGCTAAGCATTATCATAGACCCGGGCTCTACCCAATTCCTACCAGCACTGATACAGGATTTGCACAAAGACGGTATTGAACCTAAAGATATTGATATTATCACTAATACCCACCTCCACGGCGACCACTGCTGGGCAAATGAAGCCTTCAAGGAACTCTCTGGAACCCAAATCTTTTGCCACCGGCTGCACAAAAAGTTCTATGATATAACCGTTATTAAGACAGCAAAATTTTTTGGTTTTCAAGCCGCAGAGTTTAACCAAGATAGCTGCCTAGATAATAACAAGCTAAATACTGGGGATATGGAATTCGAGCTTATCCACTCCCCGGGACACTCCCCTGATAGCATCTGCTTCTACTGTAAACAGGAAGGGATTCTGATTTGTGGAGATGTCATTTTTAATAAAAACACAGGCAGGGTTGACCTCCCCGGTGGTAGCGCTGACGAGCTTAAGCAGTCTATAGACAAGCTATCACAGCTGGAAATTGAGTATTTGCTTCCCGGCCACATGGATATTATAACCGGTGCCGAAAAGGTAAAGAGCAACTTTGAATTCGTGAAGAAACATATCCTTAGCTGGCTATGAAGGAAAATAATGATAGACTGGGAAAGAGCCATGGCTGGTCTGGAACAAGAAGTCGGAAATCTACTCCGTCAGAAAGGGCTAACTTTAGGGATAGTTGAATCAGCCACCGGCGGGCTAATATCCCACTTGATAACCAATGTCCCCGGTAGCTCAGACTACTATAAGGGGTCCGTTACCGCTTATAGCAATGAGGTCAAGATTAAGGTAGTCGGGGTAAAAGAGGATACTATCAACAGATATGGTGCCGTGAGCCCCGAGGTGGCTGAGGAGATGGCACAGGGGGGCAGAAGAATATTAGCCTCAGATATATGTTTGGCTGATACTGGTATTGCTGGACCCACTGGCGCTACTCCGGGAAAACCAGTGGGGCTATTCTACATAGGATTGTCCCATCAGGCTGGAACCTGTAGCCAGAAACACAACTTCCACGGAAACCGGGAGCAAAACAAGCGCAGTGCTGCTGAGGCAGCCCTGGGCTGGCTAAGGGAGTATCTGATAAGCTTGGAGGATTGACGCATGATTTATATTTTGTTACTATCATGTTGAAGATTGATACAGAGAGGATGTCATGGTTACATTTCCCGGTATCTTAAGCCCTGTGACTGAAATATCGCCCCAGAAATATGGCATTTCTATAGAAGATAATGTAAGCATTGAGATGGAAAGAATCTGCCGCAAGATGAAGGAGCTAATTAATCCTCTTACCTCAGTCCATACACGTAGACAACTGGAGACAGAGTTGAACCACAGGGCACAGGAATACCTCCACCTGAAAAACAACCTCTGGAGTCTACTAATTAGCAAACTAGACGAAGCACAGCTTATGTCAACTATACGTCAAGCCTACCGTGATATTTCAAACCTTATAAAGCAAGATGATACAGTGCTAAGCCCAGAGGAACAAAAGCTCATGCTCGACTTAATAGATAGCCTAAGTGACCTGTTTGAGACTTTTGTCCAAGGTTTCCATACCGGTCGACCAGGGGTTATAGATGTTCTTCTGGAATGCAGCGCTCCTCTCCAGCGGGTTGACATGTGTACCTTCGCCGTAATGCTAGTATTATTAGACGAGATAAAGCAATGGAATATAGCTGCTGTTAAACTACTCTGCCACACAGCCGATGAATACATACTCCAAGTAGAGGATATCTTCCTCACTCATGATAGAGAACTTGCCGAGCGGTTGAAAGGAAATTCAGAAACAGTGAGCCTCGAAGAGGTTAAACGCGCAATTGGGCTACCAAGTTGAGTTTGATAAACAAGTAAGAAAAGACTTAAAGAAGTTAGACCCTCAGGTTGCAGCTAGAATTATCGAAAAATGTTCAACCCTCTATCAAGACCCCACAAAGGGACCCAATATTAGTCATCTAAAGTTAATGCCAAACCTCTATAGACTCCGTGTAGGTGATTATAGGGTCGTCTACATAGTAGAAGGTAATAGGGTGATTATTAAGTATATTAAACACAGGAAAGATATTTATACGAGTCTGTAACGGGTTATGCTACAGGAGAAAAAGGTGGTTACCTGCTTTCTTGAATCTGATGGTGAGATACTGATTTTGCGCCGCAGTGGGCAGGTTGGCAGCTATCAGGGAAAATGGGCGGGGGTTAGTGGCTATATAGAGACGACCGCCGATGAGCAGGCACTAACCGAGATAGAAGAGGAAACCAGCTTAGCCGGGGAAGACCTTAAATTGATAAAGAAGGGCAGACCCTTAGAGGTTAAAGATGACAAGCTCGGGGTTAAATGGGTGGTTCACCCTTATCTGTTTCACATAAAAGACCGGGACAAAATCAAAATTGACTGGGAACATAAAGAGGCAAGGTGGATACAGCCCAGGGATATAGATAACTTTGAAACCGTGCCCAAGCTCAAGGAGACCCTAGCTCGGGTATACAAGAGCTAGCTATCTTCGACGAGTTTGCTTTTGCACATAGCTAATAACCTCTCCCGGCGTAAGTAGCCCATTCTCAGTAACTATTCCGGTAATCAGCTCCAGCGGGGTAATATCAAAGTGGGGGTTTTTAACCCTGACCTCGGGCGGCAACCTCCCCGGTTCAATTACCTCAGACGGCTCTTTTTCCTCTAAATCAACCTCGCCACTGCTCAGCCTGGGGTCAAACTTGAGCGTCTCACCTAATACATAAAGGGGGATGCTGGCTTTTTTACCAGCTAAGGCTAGCTGATAAGTGCCTATGCCATTAACCAAGCTGCCATCAGCACATATCCTGTCGGCACCGACCACGACCTTATTCACTGTTGATAGGTAAAGCCCCATAGCCGCATCATCAATAAAAGTAACTGTCATTCCATAAAGCCCAAGCTCCCGGGCAATTATCTCTCCGCTGCGACCCGAACCCGAGCGGGTAGTAATCACTTCAACATTCCTGTGTTTGGTAAAAGCTGCCTTTAGCATTGCCACCACCGTTGAGCTATAGCTATGAGTCATTATTTTGTCGCCATCAGTAATTAGCTCAGAGCCATATTGGGCAATCTGGGCGATAGCCTGTAATGAATCGCCAACTACTTCGTCAGCCCTAGAAATAGCGAAATGCCTAACTGAATCCAACTCCATTTCCACAACTTTTCCCGATATTACATCAAGTAAATGAGCAACGATGTTAAACACTGGTGCCATAGCTGGACGGGCTGACATTAACCTCTGCCCAATCTCTTTCTGCTCCAGCCAAAACTCATCAGTGCTTTTTGCCTGGCTGCGCTCAGCAGCCACCTTTAATACACTCGCTGCCTGCCTTGCTAACTGGCTAGCACCATGAGTCTTATCATTCTTGATTTCATCTATCAGGTTAATGATTTCGGGGTTGATATTCATAGCACCCATTTTACTAGCAATTGGAATGGGGGGCAAACTGGGAGTTTAAGAGGGGCGAAGCCCCTCTTTTTATATCCTTCCCCCTCATAATAGGAAAATATTCATATCAATATCATGGAGAGGGGGATTAAGG
>CAZQRE010000074.1:0-5346 GCA_964595695.1 uncultured Dehalococcoidales bacterium | reverse complement strand
GAATGACAGAAAGCGAAGGGGCTCAGAATGACAGAGGGCCTGAGGCATTCTATTTTCGGAACAAATTCAAAGCATTAATGACCAAATGACTAAAACGTTTAGAATTTTGAAATTGTTTAGGATTTGGTGCTTAGATATTAGGATTTAATCCCTAGGAGGGTGTTTAGTGGAAAGAGTAGGCGAGGTTATTGAAGCCAGCACTACCGATTTTGTCGCCCAGTGCTATGAGCTTTACCAATCGCCGCCTTTAGGCAGTCTAGTAAAGACCAGGGATTTGCCGGTGGAGCTATACGGCATAGTCTATAATGCGAC
Source organism: uncultured Dehalococcoidales bacterium (assembly GCA_964595695.1). Classification (GTDB taxonomy): domain Bacteria; phylum Chloroflexota; class Dehalococcoidia; order Dehalococcoidales; family DAOVUZ01; genus DAOVUZ01. The sequence continues at coordinate 5,034 of CAZQRE010000074.1, read as the reverse complement.
TACCACCAGCCTTGAGCCGGGACGGCGTCCCATTGCCAGAGGCAAGGATGAGGCTAGCGAGGAGGAAATCTACCGGTCGAGCCCTCAGCTTTTGAAGCTACTTAGAAGTGAATTCAGCGCCTTAGTCGTCGGGCACAAGCAGGGTGATAAACTATATCACTACCTGCCCCCCAAGCCAGCCCGAATCCACGGCTTTGTTTACTTGTGTGACCCTGAGGAGGTGAAGGAGTTTAGCCAGTCCTTTGACTTCCTCAATATATTGATTAATGCTCATCTACCAGTTTCTATAGATGAGCTTATCGCTGCCTCTTTGCGTCTGATGTGTCAGGCATATGAAGACCGGCATTCTTTTTTGGTGGCAGCTGGTAAGGAGTTAGCTATATTACTCAGTGGCGATTTTAACCAGCTTAAAGCTATTCTGGGGAGGATAAAAGGATGAGTCAGGAAAATACCCAGAAGCTGGGCATTGTTGTCTCCGGTTCATTAAATAAGGGGGTAGAGGTCAAGCTGGATAGTTCGGCTTCAGTTGAGGATATGGCGGTGGGGCGCTATGTAACTATTGACGGGAAGAAGCGGCGGTTCTTTGGCATGATAACCGATATCACTTTAGGGGTGATAGACCAGAAGCTTACCCTGACCCCGCCCGATGTTTCTGACCCGTTTATGGCTGAGGTATTGGCTGGAACCAGCACCTATGGCACACTCCATGTCTTGCCTATGCTCACCATTGGTGGCGATGTTGCCAGCTTACTTGAGGGACCCCAGCCGGTTAAGACGGTTCCCAGTCACTTCTCGCCGGTAAATCTGGCATCACAGCGGGATGTAGAGCTTGTTTTTGGTAGTGAGGATGAAAGGAGGTTCTATATTGGGACACCACTGGATATGGAGACCAAGGTCTGTCTTGACCTGGCTGAGCTGGTTAAGCGCTCAAACGGTGTCTTTGGCAAGAGTGGCACCGGGAAAACCTTTCTCACCAGGTTGCTTCTCATCGGCATGCTCCAGAAAGGAACGGCAGTGAACTTGGTCTTTGATATGCATAGTGAATATGGCTGGGAAGGCAGGAATGAGCGGGGTCAGAAGGTCAAGGCGTTAAAGCAGCTTTTCCCGTCAAAGGTAGCGGTGTTTACCCTTGATGAAGAAAGTTCAAGGCGCCGGCGGGTGAGCACCGATTTTGTGGTCAGAATAGGCTATGATGAGATAGAACCGGAAGACATGGTATTACTGCGCCAGACATTGAATCTTACTGAGCCTGCCATTGAAGCTGTATACCAGCTATCCGGGAGATTCGGCAAGAACTGGCTGCAGAGTACCCTGGATATGAAGGACTCTGAGGAGACCAGGGAGCTACTAAAAGGGTTGAGCATCCATGAGAGCACCTATCAGAACCTGCAGCGCGGTGTGGCAACTATCAGACGGCTTCCCTTTCTCATGCCTCATTCTCCAGATAATGCAGTAAAGCGCATCCTGGAATATCTTGACCAGGGGATAAATGTAGTTCTGGAATTTGGTAGGTATACCGATATTACCGCTTATATTCTGGTGGCTAACCTGCTTACCCGTCGTATTCATGCTCAATATCGGGAGAGAATGGAGAAGGCAATAGGTGAGGACATTGCCCCACCCCACCCCCTGGTGATAACTATTGAGGAGGCACATAAATTCCTTAATCCAGGGGTAGCCAGTCAGACCATCTTCGGCACTATTGCTCGTGAGATGCGTAAGTATAATGTTACCCTATTGGTAATTGACCAGCGACCCAGTGGCATTGATGACGAGGTTATGTCCCAAATCGGGACCAAGATAACCTGCCTGTTAGACAATGACCGGGACATTGACAGTGTCCTTGCCGGGGTGTCTGGTAAGAGTGAGCTCAAATCAGTATTAGCCAGACTGGAATCAAAACAGCAGGCACTTATCTTTGGGCATGCTGTGCCGATGCCGGTGGTAGTCAGGACGAGGGAGTATGGTTCGGCTGAGTCGTATAAGGACTTTATCCCCAGTGAACAGGTAGAAAAGGATATTGAGGAGCTGTGGGGGTAAAGAGGTTGTTTATTAACCTCTTTCTTCCCATCCCCCGCTTCCAATTCAGGCACAAAACACTGGTAGCATTTCTAAACGAACCTTAAGTAAAAGAGGTTGTTTATTTTGTCGCCCTGACCCCGATTTATCGGGGGCAGGGTCTAGATTCTTCGCTTCGCTCAGAATGACAAGCAGATGTTGCTAAACGCCCTCGAGTAAAAGGGTTGACAGCAGTATGTTTGTGTAGTATAATAGTTGCAAATAATAAGCATTAGCAATAATTGAAATGAACGCCGGAACCAAATCGTTAGAGAATAGCCATAGAGTATTAAGTGTCCCCGGGCTGAGGATTACCAATCAGCGGGCGTTAATTCTGGAGATTATTCGCCACGGGGAGGGACACCTAGATGCTGATGAAGTCTATCGCCGAGCCCGAGACAAGCAACCTCGCCTTAGTCTGTCCACGGTCTATCGCACCCTGCGGCGGTTCAAGGAACTAGGTTTGATAGAGGAAGTCCATTTTGATGAAGCCCACCACCACTATGAGGTGAAGCCGCTGGCTGAACATCACCACCTGGTATGTCTCGGCTGTGGCCAGGTTATTGAATTTCATTACCCACTATCTCGTTACGTAAAAAGAAATGTCCCCGAAGCCAAAGACTTTGAGGTTGTTGAAACTGAGATTCGTATGACCGGCTATTGCCCCGTGTGTCGTCAAGATAGGAAATAATTTTTTTTGCTAGGCTTATTGCAAATAGGAAGCATTTGTAAAGACCAAAGAGGGAGGTATAACTAGTGCTGAGTTCTTTTCTAATAACACTAAGGGAGGGGCTGGAGGCCGCCCTAATCATCGGGATTATCCTAGCCTATCTAGCCAGAACCGGCAACCGCCAGGGCTTCAAACCTGTCTGGCTTGGGGTATCGCTGGCGGTAGTGGGCAGCCTGATTACCGGCGCTACCATATATCTTTTGGCTGGAGAGTTCACTGGTCGAGCTGAGGAGGTCTTTGAGGGTCTCGCCATGTTTCTGGCTGTCGGTGTCCTCACCTGGATGATATTCTGGATGCGTAAGCAGGCAGTGAATATTAAAGCTCATTTACATGCCCAAATACAGTCTGTGCTTACCAGTGGCTCATCATTGGGCTTAGTCGCCATAGCCTTCGTGGTGGTAGTGAGGGAAGGGATTGAGACGGTGCTCTTCCTCTTTGCTGCCACCAGAGTCGCTGAATCGCCTGTCTTATTTACTGCCGGAGGCTTTCTGGGACTGGTCATAGCTATAGGAATAGGCTACAGTATATATAAGGGCACATCCAGGCTCAACCTTAGGGCGTTCTTCAATGTGACCAGTCTAGTGCTCATTATATTCGCTGCCGGCTTACTGGCTCATGGGATTCACGAGTTCAATGAGGCAGGGATTATCCCGCCGGTGGTGGAGCATGTATGGGACATCAACCATGTTCTTCCGGAGAAGTCAACCCTGGGGCGATTCTTGACGGCTATCGTCGGCTACAATGCTAACCCGTCCCTGGTGGAAGTGGTTGCCTACTTTGTATACTTGGTTTCGGCTCTAGGAGGCTACTTCCGCCCCATCGCGGTGAATAAAGGGAGGGAAAGTCTCAGTTCAGACAAAAGGAGGTCGTGAATGACCCTCTGGCGAAAAATATTGAATACCCTTAGCTTTGGCCGACGCCGGGGCGGCTGTCACGGAGAAGGGATGCATATAGCGGGCAATGGTCTTAGAAAGGTGGGCATTGTCGGCAGCCCAAACGTAGGGAAAAGCGTAGTCTTTAATAGTCTTACCAGGGCCTACGTTACTGTTTCTAATTATCCGGGCACGACGGTAAATGTGTCCAGAGGTAGAGCCAAGATTGAAGGTGAGGAATTTGAGATAGTGGATACCCCAGGGATGTACTCCCTCCTGCCTATCACCGAGGAGGAACGGGTGGCCAGGCTAATCTTCTTGGCAGAGAAACCTGAGGTAATCCTACAGGTGGTGGATGCCAAGAACCTGGAAAGGATGCTACCCCTCACCCTCCAGCTCATTGAAGCCGGACTTCCCATTATCCTAGACCTCAACATGATGGATGAGACTGAAGCGGCCGGGATAGAAGTTGATGTTAACAGGCTGGAGGAGGAACTAGGCATCCCCGTAGTTGCCACTGTGGCTACTACCGGCCGCGGCATGGAGGCGCTACGAAGGAGACTGGCAGAATATGTTACACGCCAAAGCTGTGCAACTCAAGTATGACGAGTTCCTGGAATCAGCCCTGGCCAAGATTGGAGGCCTACTTGAAGGCGATTACGGCGTCTCCAAAAGGACTATTGGGCTGCTCCTCCTCCAGGGAGACCATCAAATAGAGAGAGAGGTCAGAGAGCAGGAAGCGGCGGGCTATACTGCGATACAGGATATTGTAGCTAAAGCTAGAGCTAGTTACAGCCAACCTCTAAGCTACATTATTGCCTTGAGGCAGCAGCAAGAGGTGAGGCGTATCCTGTCGACAACAGTAACCTCAAGGGAGAGGCCGAGCCAAGGGTTTGCTGACAGGTTGAGCCGTGCCATGATGAACCCCATAACCGGGTTCCTCATCCTTCTTGTCGTTCTCTATCTCGGTCTGTATCAATTCGTCGGGGTTTTTGGCGCCCAGACCCTGGTTGGCTTCATTGAAGGCACGGTATTCGGGGAGTGGGTCAATCCTTGGGTTACTGACCTAGCGGTTAGTCTTATTCCCTTCAAGGTCGTTCAGGACTTCTTTGTCGGCGAATATGGGATTATCACCTTAGGGTTTACCTACGCTTTTGCCCTGATACTTCCCATCGTGGGCACCTTCTTTATTGTCTTCTCCATAATTGAAGACAGCGGCTACCTCCCCAGACTGGCCATGCTCATTGACAGGGTGTTTAAGAGAATTGGACTTACTGGTCGGGCGGTGATACCCATGGTGTTGGGATTCGGCTGTGATACCATGGCCACTATTGTCACCAGAACCCAGGAGACAAGACGGGAAAGAATTATCAC
>CAZQRE010000073.1:730-5365 GCA_964595695.1 uncultured Dehalococcoidales bacterium | reverse complement strand
GATTGGTAAGGGGCTATGCCCTAACCTCAATGGAAAATATTGCCCTGTGGCATGAGCGTGACATCAGCCACTCCTCTACCGAGCGCATTATCCTGCCCGATTCCTGCCTCCTAGTGGATTACTCCCTTTCCCTTTTCACCTCGGTAATGAGAGGGTTGCAGGTTTACCCGCAGAGGATGAAAAAGAATATAGGGCTTACCAAGGGTCTAATTTTCTCCCAGCGGGTAATGCTGGCTCTTATTGATAAGGGACTCTCTCGTCAAAAAGCGTATGAACTGGTGCAGCGAAATGCGATGAAGGCATGGAAGGGGAATAAAAACTTCCTTAGCCTGCTGAAGGTTGACCCTGAGGTCACTGCCACCCTGCCACCAGAAGAGCTCGAGCCACTCTTTGATACGCAATACTACCTGCGTTACATTGATGACATCTTTAGGCGACTCGGCTTGACCGAAACCCAATGGAAAAGCAGTATAGCTGAGCCTACCGAACTAGCCCCCAGAGCAATATAACTTGAGTCATCACAGGGGTAGGTTGATACATAGCCTCAACCGCCTAATAACTCCTTAGTGCTGGGGAGTTCGCCAGCAATGCGCTCATCGATTTTAGTCGCTGTATCCAGGGCTCTGCCTAAGGCTTTGAATAGGGCTTCTGCCTTGTGATGGTCATTGGTGCCATAAACAATCCTGGCATGGAGGTTGAGCCTAGCCTCGATAGCAAAAGACTCAAGGAAGTGGCGGATAAGGTCGGTAGGAAATCCAGCCATATCATTATCAGTAAACGGTAGCTCTAATACTGTGTATCCCCGACCACTGATGTCCACTGCTACCATGGCTAAAGCATCATCCATAGGCACGGCAGCATCAGCCATTCTGACAATACCTCGTTTCTCTCCCAGGGCTTCACCAAGGGCTTTACCCAGACAAATAGCAACATCTTCTACCAGATGATGCTGGTCATTGCCTGTGGCTGAAATTTTTATGTCAAATACTCCGTGGTGGGCAAGCTGAGCCAGCAGGTGGTCAAACATCTTAATCCCGGTATTTATTTCCCACTTACCACTACCATCAACATTAAGCTCCAGGCTAATATTTGTTTCTTTAGTTTCCCGCTTGACAATAGCCAGCCTATTAGTCACTTATCTAACCTCCTATTTCTAAGGCCATTTAGTAACCTCTCCCCCCCTCTCCATGATAGGATTGCCTTCTTATCATGAGGGGGATTAAGGGGGTGAGGTTAATAAACAATCTCTATTTCTTTAAGTGCTTTGATTAAGGCATCGGTATGCTCTGGTTTACCCACGCTAATACGGATAGAATTTCTCAACATTGGCTTGTCAAAGTAACGAACCAGTATCCCCTTCCTCTGCAGTTCTTGCTGGATTTCACTTGCCCTGCCATTTAGCACCGAGCAAAAAATAAAATTAGCTTGTGATGGAAAAGGTCTTAAGAATTTCAGCTTCTTTAACTCACCAAAAAGCCTTTCCCTCTCGGCAATGATAGCCTTTACCCTGCCCAGCAAATAATCCAAGTCCTTTAGCGACTCTTGCACGGCGACCAGAGCGCCTACATAGCCATACCACGGCATCTTGATTGTTAGTAAATAATCAGCGATTTTGGGTGGGAAAAGACCGTAGCCGACTCTCAAACCAGCCAGCCCCGCCCACTTACTGAATGTTCTTAGCACCATCAGGTTCTCATACTGGCTAACCAATGGGGCAACTGTTTCGCCACTGAACTCATAGTAGGCTTCATCAACTATCACCGGCAGTCCGGTGTCCACTATCTCCAGTATATCCTTTTGGGGAATTATATTCCCGGTAGGGCTGTTAGGGTTAGCCAGGAATACTATCTTCGTTTTTTTATTTATGGCGGCTTTTACGGCACCTACATTAACAGCAAAGTTTTCATCTCTGGGCACCTCAACCAAAGCACCACCGCACAGCACAGTGCTGAAACTGTATATACCAAAGGTAGGAACGCAATTTATCACCTCGTCACCCTTAGTAATAAACAGGCGTAAAACAAGGTCTATTAGCTGATTGCTGCCACTACCAGCCACGATGTGCCTGGCATCGATACCGGTATATTCCTCCAGTAGTTTCCTGAGCCTTGTTTGCCCATCGTCGGGGTAGATATTGAAATATGGATAATTGGCTAGAGCCCGGCTTACCTTTGGTGAACAACCATAGGGATTTTCGTTGGCGTCCAGCTTGATAATACTTTCTACCGGAACTTCAACCTTCCCCTCTAAAGTCTCCGGAGATGTATGGGCGGTATAACCACTAAAAGTAACCAGGTCAGGTCGTATTAGTCTATCTATTCCCTCAGAAGTCATAAGAGTACCTTCTTAATCCACTGTCCCCAGCCGTTTTTCCACTGCCCGGGCATGAGCCTCAAACCCCTCAGCTCTGGCAATGGTTGCTGCTGCTTGACCCAGTTGTTTTAAACTAGCTTCATCTATATTAACCAGGTTTATAAACTTAATAAAATCACCTACATTGAGGGGTGAGCTAAAGCGGGCAGTTCCCCCGGTAGGTAAAACATGGCTTGGCCCAGCCACATAATCGCCCAGAACCACCGCTGAGCTTCCGCCGATGAATATACACCCAGCATTAGAGACTTTGTCAATATATGAAGCAGCCCTGTCTACCATCAGGCAGAGGTGTTCCGGGGCATAAAGGTTGGCTAGCTCTATAGCTTCGTCTACAGTAGTAACCACTACTATTTTCCCCCTAGTCTCTAAAGATTCGGTGGCAATAGCTTTACGTGGCAAACTCCCCAGTTGCTGCTCCACTTCCTGGTTAACTTCGTCAGCCAACCACCGTGAAGTGGTTACCAAAATAGCCGAGGCTAGGGGGTCATGCTCCGCCTGGGCTAAAAGGTCGGCAGCACAATACTTTGGGTTAGCTGTTTCATCGGCAATAATTAATACCTCGCTTGGTCCCTGGAGTCCGTCAATATCAACTACCCCATATACTATTTTTTTAGCCAAAGTGACAAAAATGTTACCCGGACCACAAATCTTGTCCACCCTGGGGACAGACTCAGTGCCAAAGGCTAAGGCAGCAATTGCCTGGGCACCGCCAACACAAAAAATGCGGTCAACCCCGGCAACAGCAGCCGCTACTAATGTCGGCGCCGGAACTGTCCCATTTGACCTTGGTGGTGTAGCCAAAATAATCTCCCTGACCCCGGCAACCCTGGCCGGTACAGCCGTCATCAGCACTGTTGATGGATAGCAGGCGGTGCCACCCGGAACATAAACACCAATACGCTCCAGCGGGCGTATTAGCTGACCCAATCTTTGCCCCATCACCCTACCCCAAATATTATCTCTTTGGGCAAGGTGAAATGAATATATTCGCTCTGCTGCCAGCTTTAGTGCTGACACAAGCTCCTTATCCACCTCCTGATAAGCACTGGTTATCTGCTGCTTACTTATTTCCAGGCAGGTAAGCTTTATTCCATCAAACTTCAAGGTATAATCAAGAAGGGCGGCATCCCCTCTATTACGCACCTCATTAACAATCTGCCTGACCACCGGCTCCGGGTCACTCTCATAAAACTCCAACGAGGCTTGCCTGGATAAGGCGGATTTTGCCACCTGAAGACCTTCAATGATTTTCAATTTAGCTGTCCTCCACTGCGGCTCCCAGGATTTCAGTAACAGACTTTATCCTCTCACCTTTACTGCAACTGGATACACTATTGGTATTGCCAATCAGGCAAGCTGTCGATTCAAAAAGGGTATCAATAATCTTAAGGTTATGTCGGGCTAAGGTTCGCCCTGTCTGGGTATTCTCAATCAGAAGGTCAGCGTCCTCAGGTAAAAAGGCTTCACTAGCCCCCCAGGTAGGAACCGCCCTATACATTCCAAGGTGATTGTCTCTAGCATACTTATCAGCTATGTTCACATATTCTGAAGCTACCCTAATTGGCGCCAATCGCTCGGCGTTAAGTTGCCTCAAGCTATAGACATCGTCCACAGATAAATCCTTACTTACTACAGCTACTATTTTTACCTTCCCAAATTTGAGGTCTAGAAGCTCTGTTACCGGACTCGATGGAAACCGATAAAGATGCTCCATAAGCCAATCTTTCCCGGTAACAGCCAAATCAAAATTTCCGTTAGCTACCTGTAATGGCATATCCTGAGGTCTAATCACCTTAATCACAACCCCAGGTAAGCTAGTGGTTGGTCGGCGAGTACCGGCTGGTGATGTGTAATCATCTATCTGAATGCCGGCTCTGTTCAACAAATGAAGGGTAGGCAGTTGTTGATGTCCATCGGGTAAAGCTAACCGGACCATATCCTCAGCCATCTGAGAAAAGGGGCGACCAGCCACTTCCGGCACTCTAGCCGTACTTGCCGAAGATAGGGGCTTCTCGGTAATGAGCAGTTTATTATTAAGAGAAGTCACCACCTCACTCAGGTCTTTTGCTTCCCAGCTACTCCTATTAGCCACAAGATACGCACTAAAACCAAGGATTTCGCTTACCGGCACCAGGTCATAATTAAAAAGCTCAGCCTCTGCCCTCGCCGAGATTAATGCCAAGTCAGCACTTTCCGGTGGATAAACCTCAGCCGCTCCCCATAGGGGAAAGACACTAAACCGCCTCAGTCGCAGGTCAAGAG
>CAZQRE010000073.1:0-720 GCA_964595695.1 uncultured Dehalococcoidales bacterium | reverse complement strand
CAGGCGATTTTTCAGCGCAAAGGATTCTGCCAAGTTAGGATACTCGCTAGCAATCCGCATAATGCCCGGCTTTGATTGTATCTCTTCCACCGTAGCTACGCCCGCAGACCGGCTGACAACCATATATAAGCCACCCTCTCCATAGCCCAGATTTTTCACCTTGACTAAAGCCGAACCGGGGTATTTAACCAGAAGCTCTTCAACCCAATCCAGCCCACAAATGCCCAAATCATAGTTTCCCACTGCTACCTGAATAGGTATATCCTTCTCGTGAAATACCTTGGCTAAGAGATTAGGAAACCTTCGGGATTTGAGGCGATAAAAACGTGTCCCCTCATGGTAGCCACTCAGTCCCCAGCCAGCTCTCTGAAGCATGGTAGCTGTCTCAACTGAGAGGCGACCTTTAGGCAGGGCTATCTTTATCTGCATTTTTCACTCTAATTCTCAACGGTTAAAAAAATCTTCAGGTGTAATTTTATACTTTGATAGTATTTTTAACATCTCTTCGCGAAGTTTAAGATAATCCTTGCTATCATTTTCGAATTTAGGGCGTGATATATACCCACTTCCTCCTATAGATATCTCTCCTGTTTCTTCAACTTTTGGTTCTCGCCCTAAGAATACTGCACAATCTTTAAATGTCTCATTCCTCACTATGTCTTTAGGTGTAGGTTTTAATCCCCAAAAAGCTAGATCACGAAAACATTCATAACCAACCAT
>CAZQRE010000072.1:0-5408 GCA_964595695.1 uncultured Dehalococcoidales bacterium | reverse complement strand
CTTCCCTGGCGGATTCAGAGTCCGCTGTCCTACCGCTAGACTATTCCCCAGCACATAAAAATTATAGCATGTAGCTATGCCTATGGCAATAGTAGGTCAATCTGAGAGTGTTTACCAACCTCACCCTCTTAATCCCCCTCTCCATAAGAGGAAGATGTATTCTTTGCATGAGGGGGAAGATTATTATTGAAGGGGCTTCGCCCCTTCAATCTACCCTTAATAAACGATATCCACGCCCTGAAGTTGTAATCAGGAGAGTTTTAGAGGGGCGTTAGCCCCATGATAGGAAGATACATTCATATCATAATTATCTTCCCCTTCCCCTTGATAAGGGGAAGGGGATAAAGGGGATAGGGTTCAAAACGAATACCCAATAGATTGAGGTTAGTAAATAGTCTCTAACGACTATTTGACAGGGCAGTCCTGACCATTTATGCTGAATTATTAAGCAAACCAAGTTATTTACCAAAGGAAGCGATAGCTTTGGCTGATTTAGCTGCTTTACAGCAAGTTCTAGGCATTTCCTTTAATGACCCGTCTCTACTGGAGCAGGCGCTGGTTCACAGCTCTTATATCAATGAGAACCCTGGCTTGGCCCCAACCTCTAATGAAAGGCTTGAATTCCTGGGTGATGCTGTTTTAGGCTTTGTTGTCGCTGAAAAGCTATATCAGGACTTCCCCCAATTCACCGAGGGAGAAATGACCAGACTCCGCGCTGCCCTGGTGCGCCGAGATACCCTAGCCCATATGGCAAGAGCCATGAGTCTTGGCGACTACCTCTATCTGGGAAGGGGAGAGGAGGCAAGTGGTGGACGGCATAAACCGGCTAACCTAGCCGGAGCCTTAGAAGCAGTTATAGCCGCTATTTTCCTTGACCAGGGCTCAGATACCACCACCGACTTCATCCTAAGGTTATTTAACGCCGAACTGCAAAAAGTAATCAGCCACGGCGCCGGAGTCGATTATAAATCACAACTTCAGGAACTTATCCAAACCAAGCAATACCAAACACCTGTCTACCACCTGGTGGAAGCAGTGGGGCCTGACCATGACAAGAGGTTTACCGTTGAGGTAAGGGTAGGTGATACTGTGCTGGGCAGGGGCTCAGGCAAAAGTAAGAAAAGGGCAGAAACTGAAGCCGCCCGCTCAGCACTAGAGCAACTTCCAGCCAACTTTACACAGTAGCCCCCTTTTGCTAAACTTCAATTAACAACGCCAGCCCTGAAGTATCAAGCAGAGGTATTACTATGGGACATCGAGATTACAGACACAGAGAGACAAAGAAACCAAAAAAGGATGCCAAGAAAGTATCGGCGACTACCATTCTGCCACCTTCAACCACTGTGGAAGTAGTTAAGAAGAAAAGAAAGGAAGAAAAAGTAGAGGAGTAAGGCAGATAGCAGCTTATCAACAGCTTTATCGTACTGGGGAACTAAAGACCCGAGTTGACAAAGCCAAATCAATGCTGGAAGAGTGCTGTCTATGCCCCCGCCGCTGTGGTGTTAATCGTCTGGCTGGTGAAAGTGGAAAGTGCCACATTGCCACTCAGGTTATGGTTTCCAGCTATGGTCCTCACTTCGGCGAAGAAGCACCCCTGGTAGGCAGGCATGGCTCAGGGACCATCTTCTTTACCTACTGTAACCTGCGATGCGTCTTCTGCCAAAACTACGCCATAAGCCAATTGGGTGAGGGTGACGCCATAAACAGGGAAGAACTGGCAAGGATTATGCTCTCCCTTCAGGCAACGGGCTGCCATAACATAAATCTAGTAAGCCCAACCCATGTCGTGCCTTATATCCTGGACGCTCTGGAGCTAGCAGCGGGTATGGGTCTATATTTACCCCTGGTCTATAACTCCGGTGGCTATGATTCTGTGGAAACCTTAGAGTTGCTGGATGGCATTGTTGATATCTATATGCCCGATATGAAGTATTCTGATGAGAAAACCGCCGAGCAATTATCCGGAATAAAAGACTACCCAAAAGTAAATAAAGCCGCCGTCAGGGAAATGCACCGCCAGGTAGGCGACCTCAAGCTAGATGAGCCAGGGGTAGCCCAACGCGGTCTTCTAGTGCGCCACCTGGTATTGCCCAATAGGTTAGCCGGAACCAATGAGGTGGTGCGTTTCCTGGCTCAAGAGGTCTCCACCAATACCTACCTAAACATTATGGCTCAGTATCACCCCGGCTACAAAGCCCTTGATATACCGCTACTCTCGCGTCCCGTGAATAGACAGGAATTCTATGAAGCTATTGACCTGGCTCATCAGCAAGGTCTGGATAGACTAGATAGATATAACTTCCTCCCGTTAAGATTCGCCCTAAGATAAGGTGACAGATAATGGCTGACTTAGCCTCGGTTCGGGTAATAGTATATGGCTATGTTCAAGGTGTTTTCTTCCGTGACTTCGCCTCCCGGCGAGCTACACATCTTGGTCTAACCGGCTATGTGCGCAACTTGCCTCGGGGCACCGTGGAGGTAAACGCTGAAGGGGAAAGAAAGCAGTTGGAGCAGCTAATTGGCTACCTTAAGGTCGGACCGCCTTCGGCTAAAGTTGAAAAGGTAGTAACCAACTGGTCAGAATATGGCGGAGGTTACTCTGGATTTAGGATAAGGTATTAGTCACCAACCGGCTTTAGCCCATAATACTGGTCACTCTCAAGGAGATGAGATAAAATCTCAGCCGAAGTGCGACCGGTATCACCACCACGCCACTTACTTAGTTGCCTGCCCAGCTCCTCCACATCAAGGGGTTGGTTACCCCCAGCCAGGAAAAGTCGAAATATACTCTCCAAAATAGGTAAGTTACCACTAATAAACCCCGGCATCTTAGAGCAGCAATCCTTAATCGTAGCCAGAAGGTCAGCCGCCGAAACCTCTCCTACCTTCAACTGCTCATGACACTTAGGACATAAACAACCCTGAGCTAGGGCAAAAAATGAGCAATTATTCTGCTGATACCAATCTAAATCAATAAACCAGCACGGCTTAACTTGGTCAGTAGTTATACTCTCTTTATCCACAACTACCTATAGTAGAGATTTTCAAGTCTCAAATCCCACCTTGGCTGCCTTAATCAAGTCAAGATACTCCGTCCTAAGCCCCACTGCCTCTGAAGCTTCACGGTCTACCTCATAAGGCTCGCCAATAAACACCTTGCCATACTCCTCAACCTCACCCCGAGTAGTGTCATCCCAACTAATGAACTTCTGCCGAGCTTCTATAATCCCCAGGTCAAAGGGTAGAGTAAAATAGAGGTCAGCAATTACCTTATCTATCCCCAGACTATATAAAGCCCCCCAGCCAGTTGGTGCCTCACCACCATACTTACTGCTTGGCAGCAAGGTGAGCAGGTTCATTAGGCTAAGGCTACCTCTACCATTGAAAACCTTTAACGGAGCCACGGTTATCAAATAGTCACTTGACAGGATAACATTAGGCACCCAGAAGGTGGGAACAGCCAATGGCTTAGGTAGAGGATTATCTACCTCCACCCAGATGCAATCCTTTACATCCAGCGTCAATACCCGCGGAAAGTCGTAACCCAAAGCCTGATATATGGGGTAGATTGGACCCCCACCAGGGGTGCCTTCAAGTAGCAGAATATCGGCATCACTAATCTGCCTGATACCTTCTATTATCACCGACAGTATATCCCGGCTGGTAGTTACCGGATATGATACCGGGTAAGAGGCGCTGGGTTTAATCAAAACCCGTCGTGCCCTGGATATTACCGATGATGCCTTAAAAACAAACTCCGAAGCGTCAAATATCAAGCCTTTCTCCTTAGCCAAATATGCAAGCTCTTTACCTGCTTAACCCCTTTTAGGGCAGATACCATGGCTAACAATGTTTTAGCCAGGAAATTGTTAATGAATGGATTTAGGGAAATAGGGACATCATTAACAAACAGGTCAACATCATCTTCTCTGCCCTCAGCCTGAAGCCTGTTCTCAATCAAATCAGCCAGCCGTTGAATTTCATCCGCGGAGAACTGGGGCACATCTACATCCAGCGGCTCATCAGTAACCACAGCTAATAGTTGCTGAGGTGGGCACAACAGCTCTTTACCCTGCTCCTTACGGTGAACCTCAATCTTAGGGTTGTTACTTTGCCTAAATCCTTCAGTCAGGATTAGGTCATAATCCCAGCCAATAAAGCCAGATAATTCTCGTGGACTCTGCTCACTTTCCATTGGCTTAATAACCACCAGCTTGTGGGGCGAGCTAACCGCCACCACCCCGCTACCAGCCTGGCTAAGTCGCCAGCTATCCTTACCCACCTTATCCAGCTCAAAATCATCGCCGGCGTGCTTAATAACTGCCACTTTATATCCCCGCCGCTCAAGCTCAATAATTAAGCCCTCGAGCAAGGTTGTCTTGCCTACCTTTGACTTTCCCACAATAGAAATAATCGGGCGCACGCTAAATCTCCTGACTCCAATCCAGCATCATCACCTGAACCACATCTCCCGCCTTCACCTCTGCCTTATCCTCAGGAACAATCACCAGCCCATTGGCTAAGGTCATAGAGGTTAGAATCCCTGAACCCTGAGGACCGGTTAGCCGAGCAAAATATTGACCGCCACGCTTTTCCACTATAGCCCGAGCCAAGATGCGGCGTCCATCACTATTTACCATACGATTTTCTATCACTGCGTCTATAGTAGGCTTAGCTAAATTTTTCTTCCCCATCATTTTAAGGATAGCCGGGCGGGCAAATAGCTCGAAGGTAACCATGGCACTAACTGGATTACCCGGTAAACCAAGGTGGGGTATGTTTCTGGCTACGCCTGCCCCGCTCATCCCCCTAATGGTACCAAAGGCTAGAGGCTTCCCCGGCTTCATACGAACTGTCCAAAAAGCAATCTCCCCCTCTTTAGCCAAAATATCCTTTACTACATCGTAGTCTCCCTTAGAGACACCGCCGGTAGTTATCAGCATATCAGCCTCCAACCCTTGGCGAAGTTTAGCCACCAGCGAATCTTCATTATCTAAAGCTATCCCCAGTATTCTAGGTATGCCGCCGTAGCGCAGAACCAAGGCAGCCACGCTATAAGTATTACTGTTATATATCTTACCTGGAGGTAGAGGTTGATTAATATCTACCAGCTCATCCCCGGTGGCTAGAATAGCCACTACCGGGCGGCGGATAACCATTACCTTGTTGAATCCCAGTGAAGCCAGAACCCCAATCTCTGAGGGTCTGATTACGGTGCCTTTACGTAATACTATTGACCCCTTGCTAATATCCTCGCCTGCCCGGCGAATATTCAGGCCTGCCTCTACTTCACATAAAATGCCTATTTCATCAAAAGGCTTCTTGCGTAAGGCTTCATCAGTATCCTCAAACCTCACTACGCTATCAGTCCCCTTGGGGACTGGTGCTCCGGTCATAATGCGGATAGC
>CAZQRE010000071.1:0-5423 GCA_964595695.1 uncultured Dehalococcoidales bacterium | reverse complement strand
TACAGGAAGATGGTTAGGATGGGCGAATGATAGCGTCGCTCATTCGGCAGACCCTCACCATCTGTTGAACATCGTGCACCCGCACCATATCAGCACCCTTGGCGATGCCAATAGCGACAGCAGCCGCGGTACCCTCCACACGTTCATCAACCGGGAGGCCCAGCACCATCTTGATGAAGGACTTACGCGAAGGACCAATCAGAATGGGCCTTCCCAATTCTTTCAGTTCTTCCAAGCGGCGAATGATTTCTATGTCCTGTTGCCAGGTTTTGCCAAAACCAATACCGGGGTCCAGGATAACATTCTCCCGGGGTACGTTCAATGTCAATGCCAGCTCCAGGCTTTTCCGAAGAGATGAAGTCACCTCAGCCATAAGCTCCTCATAGTAGGCTGTATCACGCTTAATCCCAGCATCATAACCTCCCTTATCCCGCTGGTTACTCATCAAAATTATAGGAACGCCCCATTCAGCAGCCAGTTCAGCCAGCCGCTGGTCCCGTTTCAAACCCCACTGGTCATTTATCATTGTTACGCCAGCCTCGAGTGCTCGGCGTGCCACCTCTGACTTATAAGTATCGATGCTCAGGGGAATAGGCACCTCGGAAACCAGCCGCGCTATTACTGGAACTACCCGCTTGATTTCGTCGCCAATTGAGACTGGGGCTGAGCCAGGGCGAGTGGATTCACCACCGATGTCCAGAATATCAGCGCCTTGACTGACAAAGCGGTGTGCCTGTGCCACCGCGGCTTCAAGGTCTGTAATTCCGTCGCCGGAGAAGGAGTCTGGGGATAGGTTGATTATCCCCATAACATAGGTTCGTTCTCCCCAGCGGAACTCTGCATTTCCACACCTGGTAATACCCAGCCGGTTCATAGCTAGTACCTTGTGAAACCCCCTTCACCCTTTTTGGAGGAGTAACTATCCATATTCTACCACATTGCACGAAGCCACCGTAAGTCCCTGTGTCTAGCTTGAGGTCAAGTCAATAGCGTTATCGGTTCAGTAAAAACGTGGTTTATTCCCCTCTTTGGTAGTAGAATAGGGATATGGGATATCCGCTCAATCAGAGTGCTTGGAGACGAGGATGGAACGATACCAAGACAGTTTGGACAAGCTGGCAATTCTTTGTCTTGGATGGGGTGGTGGGCGTCGTGATTGGTAGCATCTGCCAGTGGTATTGGGGACTTGGAGTTGTTTTATTTGGTATGATTTGTGCTTGGTTAGCAGTAACAATATCTGCTCCTGTCAGGCAAAGGAACGAAGCTAGGCATTTGTTATCCGAGATACCGAGCAAACGAAAAATTATAGCTGATAAGCTCGCTGAGTTCTACTTGTCGGGGAATGACCTCAAACTTAGGATAGTTGAGGAAGGATTTAATGAAGATGCCATCTCACTTGTGCGGGATTGGTCTAAGCCGTTGATGGACTATTGTTATGCTGAGCCTGATATGCTTGGTGAGTCGTCTATTGTTGCCTTATCACCTAAGAGTAAAGATTGGGAAGTATATAAACCATCAGGATTGCCTGATAATGAACGGGATTATGTTTTTCGCCACTTATCAATACAATTAGACAAATTACTGGATTTAGTGATGGAGTTAAGAAAATGAACTGCAAATATTGCGATTCTCCAAACGTAGTCAAATATGGCACTCACGAAGGAATACAGCGTTATTGGTGTAAAGATTGTAAACGTAAATTCGCCGACAATAAGGCACTCCCCAAAATGAAAACAGATACCAAGATAATATCATCAGCCTTGAGTTGCTACTATGGCGGTATGCCGTTAGACGCTATACAGAGACACCTTCAACAGCAGTTCGGAATATACTATTCAGAGATGGGTATATATAATTGGGTAATAAGGTTCTCCAAAGAAGCTATTGACCGGATAAAGGACTTTCAGCCGATTGTAGGTGATACTTGGATAGCCGATGAAACTGTGCTAAAAGTAGGTGGCAGGAATATCTGGTTCTGGGACATCATAGACGAGAAGAGTCGCTACCTTCTAGCCTCAAGGCTATCAACTGCCAGAACAACTAAAGACGCCGCCCTAGTAATGAACCAAGCCAAACGCAAAGCTGGTAAATCACCCAAACGAATAATTACGGATAAGCTCGCCGCTTACATAGACGGCATAGAGCTAGTGTTTGGTGCTGATACAAAGCATATACAGAGTAAGCCATTTGTTGATGTTGATTCTACCAATATCATTGAACGCTTTCACGGCACACTAAAAGATAGAACAAATGTAGTGCGTGGCTTCAAAAACATGAATACTGCTAGAATTCTAACAGAGGCTTGGCTGGTGCATTATAACTTCTTCAAAGAGCATGAGACACTGGGGAATGTTCCCCCAGTCGTCAAAATGGGTGCTACCCCAATAAAAGACTGGGCTGAGGTTATCAGCCAAACAAAGGTAATAGCATCTCCCAAGCGAGATACCGAGACTGATATACCTGCCAGCCTATCGATTGGAACGCCTAAATTGCGTGTTCAGGTTAAGCGTAAAGAGAAGCATCCAAAGAGGAAGCCAAAGGGCTTGAAGCTCAAGCCACGTGTAGAAATAAGCTTAACGCAAATGAGGTTAAAATGACCAAATCAACCACGATTATACTTAACCGCGTTATCACCGGCTAGTATCTGGTAAAGCTCAAAAGTATTCAATTTTTAATGAATAAGGTTGACAACATCGCTGAGGCCAAATAAAAATCGGCCCCATTTAAGGCCGATTCCAGCGATTTTAGCTTCGATTTTCAGGTTTTGGTGAGCCGTGAAGGATTCGAACCTTCGACACCCTGATTAAAAGTCAGGTGCTCTGCCAACTGAGCTAACGGCCCATATATTTAAGTCAGTTTAGCAGAGCTTGAGTCTGCATGCAACTTGTGTAGCCAGCTAAAAGCGGCAGGTTTGAGCTTGGCATTCGCTGACTAGGTGGAGCTAGACAGGCTCGCGGGAACAAAATAGCCATCATTTATATCTGTGGAGCGGGTGATGGGATTCAAACCCACGACATTTTGCTTGGGAAGCACCAAGGAGAAAAGGCGGGAACTTCTTGCCTCCTTTCCTCCCTAGAGTATATCCTGGAGGTGCTCTTGAGTTAACCCGGTTAGGCCTTTAGTCTAAGTTTATCAATTAACCAAACCGCCCTTTTGGGCAATACCAGCTGCCGGTCAGTTCCCACACTTTGCTTCGACAGATATGGGCTTCTTTCTACCCTATAGCGTTTAGCCAATCCTCTCTGACTTTATTGACCAAGTTTAATTGCGTTAGAAGTTACAAAGGCTATTGACAATCTTCCCATCTTATGATATTCTATACTTTGTCGATTACATTAATCGACAAGGAGGTGAAGTTAATGAAGCTCTCCACTAGGGGACAATACGCAACTAGGGCACTTCTGGATTTGGCCTTTCATCAGGAGGAAGAACCAGTTCTATTAAAAGATATCGCCCAAAGGCAGCAGATTTCGCTACGATATCTAGAGCACTTAATCACCCCCCTAGTAGCAGCGGGAATAATTAGGAGCATGCGAGGGGCACGGGGTGGTGTCTGGTTAGCTAAGCCTCCTCAGGAGATAAAGCTTAGTGAAGTGATACGACTGCTTGAGGGCTCAATTGCTCCAGTGGAGTGCGTTAATAATCCAGGGATATGCGTCCGCTCCGAATTATGTGTTACCCGGGATATCTGGGCCGAGCTGAAAAAGGCAATGGATGGGGTCTTGGAGTCTACCACCTTGCAGGATTTAGTTGAGCGGCAAAAAAGAAAAGAGCGGCTTACAGAGGTGATGTACTACATATAAGTTTATTGGGTTGGTAGCTCGAACTTAGTTTGTAAAAGGAGGAATCCAACATGGCAGAGGTAATTCAAAAGGTGGAGAAGCTTCGGTATAAGACGATAGAAATACCTAAGCTAACCAGAGGCATAGCCAAGGACTCCACCGAGTTAATCGGAAATACGCCCCTGGTCAGATTGAACCGAATAACTGATGGGATGAAGGCAGAGGTAGTGGCCAAGCTTGAGTCGTTTAATCCCATAGGCAGTGTGAAGGACAGGATTGGGATGTCAATGATTGTTGATGCCGAAGAGAAGGGGCTCATCAAGAAGGATACTGTTATCGTCGAGCCCACCAGCGGTAACACCGGCATTGCCCTGGCCTTTGTCTGCGCTGCCAGAGGATACAGGCTCATCCTCACCATGCCTGATACCATGTCGGTGGAGCGGAGGCAACTCCTATCTGTTTTTGGCGCTGAACTGGTGCTAACTCCAGGGGCAGAGGGGATGCCGGGAGCAGTGAGGAAAGCCGAGCAACTGGTAGCGGAAAATGCCGACTATTTTATGCCCCAGCAGTTCAAGAACCCGGCTAATCCAGAAATACATCGGCTGACCACGGCTGAGGAAATCTGGAGGGATACTGATGGGAAGATAGACATCCTGATTTCTGGGGTGGGAACTGGCGGGACGATTACCGGGGTAGCTGAGGTAATCAAGCCCAGGAGACCACAATTTAAAGCCATTGCCGTTGAGCCGGTTGATTCCCCGGTTCTCTCCGGGGGGAAGCCAGGAGCCCACAAGATTCAGGGTATCGGGGCCGGCTTTGTCCCCAATATCTTGAGAACGGATTTAATCGATGAAATTATTAAGGTTACCAATGAAGATGCAGGGATAATGGCGAGAAGGTTAGCCAAAGAGGAAGGGATACTGGCTGGCATATCATCAGGAGCAGCTGCCTGGGCGGCGTTAGAGGTAGCCAAAAGGACGGAAAGCAAGGGGAAGCTTATCGTTGCAGTGTTACCAGACACCGGTGAGCGCTATCTGTCTACCTGGCTTTTTCAAGAGCTTTACCGGGTTGCGCCGGGTAAATAAATCAACAGAGGGCAACTAGACTATTAAGTTTAAGGTGATAGCGTAAAGAATTCCTGGCTAGGAGGGAGAAGAAGTGGAGCAACAACTGAGACGAGAAGGTCGCCGATTAAGGATGGATTTTGAAGCACTCAAGAGTGGGGGATTTATTAAGCAAACGCAGGAGAACCTGTTCACAGTGAGGTTGCGCTGTCCCGGGGGTAAATTAAGCTCGCAACAATTGCGTAAGGCGGCCGAGCTGGCTGAGAAATATGGACAGGGAGAGGTTCATAACTCGGTTCGCCAATCAATAGAAATTCCTTATGTCCACTACCAGCACTTTAACGCCATTGTTGCCGAGCTGAAGGAAATTGATTGGTCGGTCGCCTCCTGCGGTCCCCGTATTAGGGTGCCCACTGCCTGCGCCGGGTGCACCTATAATCCCAATGGTCTCATGGATTCTCAGACCATGTGTCTGGAGGTAGATAGACGATATTTTGGCATTCCTACCAACCACCACAAATTCAAGATAACCTTTGCCGGGTGTCCTATTGATTGTCCCGGGGCTAGAAAGGCAGAC
>CAZQRE010000070.1:0-5482 GCA_964595695.1 uncultured Dehalococcoidales bacterium | reverse complement strand
CCCCTGGAGCGACTTGAACGCTCGCACCCAGCTCCGGAGGCTGGTGCTCTATCCACCTGAGCTACAGGGGCACTAATAATAAGCAATAAAGCATTATACTACCACATGTCAAATAAGGATGCAAAAAGCGGCTATGCCCTAACACCGGCTTAGCTCAAGGTAGGCGGTTGTTCCTGAAGCCGTGCCTTTCTTTTTCCTAATTGCCTTCTCACCAGCTTCTCCAGCTCGACGGCGAAGAACCCCGCCGGTGTGACTAAAAGTATAGCTAGCCACCACTCTATAGGAAAGGGTTCTGTTCTAAACGGGCTGACTCCGAATAAAGGCAACGAATAGACTATTATAACTTGCAGCCCTATAGTTGTTAGAGCACCAATAAACAACATTTTATTTGCTAATGGGTGAGGATAGGTAAATGCCGACCCCCTTATTGACCTAGCGGTAAAAAGGTAACAGACTTCGACAAAGATTAGAGTGGTGAAAGCTATTGTTTGTGCTTGGGCCAGGTATTCTTCTGAGCTACCCATTGCCGTATAGAAAACAAGAAACATCGTAAATATCGCGGCAAACTCTATCAGCGATACCAACCCAACCCTCTGCATAAAGAAGGGATTAAATAATCGTTCCTTAGGGTCACGGGGGGGGTTCCCCATTATTCCCTTTTCCTTAGGCTCCCAAACGAGAGGTATGGCACAGGCTATGGCTATAATCAAATTTACCCACAGGATTTGCACTGGCTGTATAGGGAGACCTAGTGCGAAAACAGCTATAAATGGCGACAATAGTACCGCCCCTGCCATTGCTAAACCCTGTCCTCCATTTGTGGGCATTATGTACAAGATGTGCTTCCACAGGTTAGTAAAGAGATGTCTACCTTCTTCCACCGCCGCCACTATGCTGGCGAAGCTATCATCGGTTATGATCATATCTGAGGCTTCTTTACTCACCTCGGTGCCGGTTATCCCCATAGCTATCCCTATGTCGGCTGTCTTTAGCGCTGGGGCATCGTTTACCCCATCTCCAGTCATAGCGACAATATGCCCTCTCCGCTGCAACTGCTGGACTATTCTCAACTTGTGCTCCGGGGCAACCCTAGCATATACCGATACTTTGTCCACCACTTCATATAACTCCTCATCGCTCATTCTTGATAGCTCTTCCCCGGTCAATGCCCTGTCCCCATCCACGCTTATTCCTAACTGCCTGGCGATAGCTTTTGCCGTCTGCGCATGGTCACCGGTTATCATTACTGACCTTATCCCGGCTGTCTTGCATTTACGCACTGCCTCAATCGCCTCTTCGCGGGGCGGGTCTATCATCCCCTGCATTCCGAGAAAAGTCAGCCCCGTCATATCTGCCGGCTCTAGCGAGGTCTTCTCCTTGGGAACAGTTTTGTAAGCCATACCGAGCAACCTCAATGCCTCTCTCGCCAGCTCATTCGCCTTTCCCAATATATCTTCACTCTTTAGCGGCTCAACACCATCATCAGTTAACTGATTCTGGCACATCCCTAAAATTCTCTCGGGTGAGCCTTTCGCATAGATAATATTTTCCTCCTGACCCTCGTGCAAAGTAGCCATATACGTCTTCTCTGACTCAAAAGGTATTACATCCAACCTGTGAGACTTATCAGTAATGCCAGCTTTAGTTGCTGAGACTACCAGAGCTCCCTCAGTGGGGTCGCCAATGATGTGGTATCTTCTCTCCTCATCTTTGCTCAAGACGGCATTATTACACAGGTAACCTGCCCTCAGGGTTTCAGCCAGCTCCCTAACCACCCGCACCGGGTTATTGCCCTGAAAAAACTCCCCGGTTGGCTCATAGCCAATCCCGCTCACTCGGTAGTCCTTTCCCCCGCAGTATATCCTGGCGACGGTCATCTCATTCCTAGTCAGGGTGCCTGTCTTATCTGAGCATATGACTGTAGTACAGCCTAGTGTTTCTGCCGCTGGCAATCTACGGATAAGCACGTTGCGGCGTGCCATAGCTAGTGTAGCAACAACGAAAGCAGCAAGGAACGCTGCTACCATTCCCTCCGGTATCAGCGCCACAATCATCCCCACCATAGCCAGGAACATATGTACAAGCTCAAATCCAAGTGTTAATCCTATTCCAAAAACAATAAAACCAAATGAGATAATGACGATGACTAAAACTTTGACGAACTCGGACATCTTCTTCATTATCGGTGGTGGGACCCTCTTGGCTTCTTCCACCATTCCGGCGATTTTCCCCATTTCTGTTTGTTTCCCGGTCTCTACCACAATTCCCTGTCCGCGACCCCGTGTAGTGAAGGTGCCACTGAAACACAGACAGCGTTGCCCTCCAAGGCTCAGATTTGGTCGCGATATGGGGTCAACATTCTTGTCTACTGGCACCGATTCCCCGGTAAGTATTGCCTCATCCGTGCTTAGGTTTTTTGCCAAGAATAGACGCAAATCGGCTGGCACTCTATCACCACCTTCAAGTAGAACCACATCACCCGGAACCAGTTCCCGTGTCGGTATAACCTTCTGCTCTCCATCTCTGAGGACGGTACACTCGGCCACCATCATCTTTCGCAGCGCTTCCAGAGCCGCCTCAGCCTTTCCCTCCTGAATGAAGCTTATTACCACAGTAACCAGGACCACGCCGATGATAACCCACAATTCCCTAAGTGTATCCTCACCCATAAATACACCCAGATAGAAGCAAACGATGCCAGCAACCGTCAGGATATATAGCAGAGGATTATGAAACTGGCGTAAGAGGCGCATGAGAGTACTTGGCTTCTTGAACGCAAGTTCGTTATAACCATATTTCTCCAGCCTGGCTTTTGCCTCGCTGGAGGTAAGCCCGGTATTATCCGCTTCCAGGGCTTCCAGAGTCTGTTCTACCGATAGCTGATACCATGTAGTCTCATTTTGCAATGAAGATGCCTCCTTCTTTGGTGTAATGTTAGCACTTATTCAAACTTAGGATAAGCCAAAGGCAAAAACCAACATGTTATAGCAAGAGCCCGCTCTATTGTAAAGGGGGGTTACCCTAAACTATGCCTGAAATGAACAAAGCATAGAAACCAAAAATATAGAGCCCGATTAACGCAAGACCATACCAACTGATAACGAAAAAGGTCTTGCGTTTCTGCCGAAAGCGGAGCCCAACAATAACTAATAGGCTCATCACTATCGCCACCGCCGCCGTAATGAGATGGGCACCTGACACCAAGGAGAGGATAGCCCCTTGAGCATAGAAAAGGTCAACCGGGGCAATAATGGCGATATTAAACATATTGCTGCCCAATATATTAGCGACCGCCATATCTAGAGCGCCCAAACGGAGGGCAGTGATAGTTACCACTAACTCAGGCATCGAGCTAGTAATTGCTAAAAATAAACTGCCAACAAAGCTGGCGTCCCAACCAGTGGTCACGGCAATCTCATCACCAATGAATGATAGCCATATTCCAGCGCCGATAATTGCTGCCGCTGCCAGTATAAATCTGAGGTACACCCCCCTTATAGGAATCTCAGCATACTGAGGTGAGGCAGCTTCTAGCTGTTGCGCCGGGTGACTACGCTCAAAACGGAACATCTGTCTCACCGCTACTAAATACAGGATGAGGATGACAATGCTCGGGATACCCACCCATCCCAGGGCTAATCCAGAAAGCCCCTCTCCAGCCAGGATAGTCGCCGCAGCGATAGCAATAAGCAACATTCCCACACCAGCCAATGCTACATGCCTCAAGCTTACTTGACTCAAAATCGGGGTGGGATGGTATAAGATATCTAGTAAAGCGAGGATAGCGAGGTTGAACAGGCAACTGCCGAAGAGGGTGCCCAAGGCTAAATCGGGGAGCCCGACTAAGGCAACGGAACTCACTCCAGTGGCTAGTTCAGGCATGGAGGTAACGGCAGCCAAAAGCACCAGCCCTATCCATACCCCTCCCAAACCTGTCTTCTTAGCAATAGCATCACCATATCGGGCTAGCTTTGTCCCTGAGAATAGGATGATGACGAGACTGAGAAGAAACTTTAACCAAACCAAAGATTGAGGCTCCTACAGATTAACAACACACTGCAAGCATACTATATCAAGGGCAAGCCCGTAAAGCATAGATTGTTTATTAACCCTATCCCCTTTATACTTCCTGTGGAGAAAAGGAGAGATTTTATTAGAGGAGCCACTTCATTTTAAAGCAATTACTCCCCTGGTAAGAGAAAGGGGAATTAAAGAGGGCTTTGTCCTCTTTCTAATTCTCCCCCTTCCCTTATTAAGGGAAGGGGGCCAGGGGGATAGGTTACTAAAAGACCTTAAAGCCTGTGGCTGGCATGTTGTGATATAATTACTAATGTAACCGGGGAGAGGTGTCCGAGAGGCTTATGGTGCCGCTCTCGAAAAGCGGTCTCCGCATTTAGTGGAGCGTGGGTTCGAATCCCACCCTCTCCGCCACAGGGAGGTAAACAGAAATGAATGATAAAAAGAAATGCTTTGTTATTATGCCGTTCTCAGAAACTGAATCGTTAGCTGAAGAGAAATGGACGGAAATATTCGAGCATATAATTAAACCAGCAGTTGAAGAGAGTGAGCTTAACTATGAATGCAAACGATATGGTCTAGGGAGAGCCAATATTATTAAAGACATATTAGAAGATTTAAATAGAGCACAGGAAGTTATAGCTGACCTAACTGACAATAACCCCAACGTCTTATGGGAACTAGGGGTAAGGCATGTACTAAAAAGACGAACTATCCTTATTTCTCAAGATAAGAAATTTTTACCATCTGATCTTAAAGACTATCCTGTTATTCCTTACGACCAAACTAAGGCTGGATTTGATAAATTCAAGGAAGACATTAAGGATAAGTTAAAAGACATAGAGGCAGACCCGGAAAAACCAGATAGTCCAGTTGCTGATTTTCTGGAACTTAAAAACATCTACATATCCTCCTACGAAAAATCAGCGAATCTGAGAAAACTTGATGCGCTGATTTCTGAATTGTCCTATGCAATGGATTCGGCGAATACTATCCATACCGTCGTGAAACAAAATGAGCAAGCGAGAAAAGAAGGCAAAGCAGTGGAGTTGCTTTTTCCCAGTAAACGCTTAGCTAATACCTGTTTAGAATTACTGCTGTCCACCTCTTATATTGTACTGCCCCAAGAATTGTTAAAAAGTGTTCGAGGACTTAGTGAGTCTATAGAACTATTGAATATCAGCTTAGAATTGTGGACGAATCCAAGGTTTGAAAAGGAAGTTGAGAAAAAACTAAAGCAGGCTCTCCCCAATTTTGAAAAGGTGCTAGTTAATTTACTAGGAATAATGAACAAAGTTAGAACCGACTATGCGAATGATAACTACCAAGAACCTAAAGAGCCTATTATCCTTCTAGCTAGTCCGGAGCACGAAAAGTATCTCAAACTATTAGAATAAGCCCATAACTTATTGTGGAGAGGTGCTGGAGTGGCCTATCAGGCGCGCCTGGAGAGCGCGTGTCGGGT
>CAZQRE010000069.1:4737-5499 GCA_964595695.1 uncultured Dehalococcoidales bacterium | reverse complement strand
GCGTAGAGCGGTAGGGTGGAACTGAAAAAACTCCATGTCAACAATCTCTGCCCCGGCTTTAAAAGCTAGGGCTATGCCATCACCAGTGGCTACATCGGAGTTAGTATTGAACTTATATAACTGCCCGGCACCACCGGTAGCCAGAATCAGGAAGCGGCAATCAAATTCCTCAATGGAGCCGGTGCGGCAATCAAGGGCTTTTATTCCGGTAACCCTCTCCCTTTCTACCAGAATCTCAGTAGCTAGGCAGTCTTCAAGCACCTGGATTTTGGATGAGCGTACCCGGTTAGTTAGCGTGACTTCAATGTGTTCGCCAGTGGCATCACCTCCAGCATGCAGGATACGGGGCACATTGTGAGCCGCCTCCATGGTGAGGGCAATCTCTCCGTCAAGGGTGTCAAAGGGGACACCAAAATTGACCAGGTTAGTAATGCAGTCAGGGGCTTCTTTTACCAGGATACGCACTGCCTGTTCATCGCACAAGCCGTCTCCAGCGGCTATGGTATCCTTGAAGTGAAGCTCTGGGGAATCATTCCTGCCTATAGCGGCAGCGATACCCCCCTGGGCATATTTGGTATTGCAGTCATCAATACTGCCCTTGGTTATAATGAGCACGCTTCCCTGCTCTTTTGCCAGTAAGGCAGTATAAAGTCCGGCAATACCACTGCCAACTATAATATAGTCATATTGGTTCATTGATACTTTTCTACTCTATCCGGTATTTGGCTTTTCCCTCCTGGTAAAGGTCGGCACCATAAATAT
>CAZQRE010000069.1:0-4720 GCA_964595695.1 uncultured Dehalococcoidales bacterium | reverse complement strand
CGTAGCCGGGAAATCTTCTACTTCTAGGCGGCGAATTGCCTCAGCTCCAAGCTCCTCGTAGGCTATTATTTCTGATTTCTTGATGCTCTTGGAGATGAGAGCGCCGGCACCACCTATGGCAGCGAAATATACTGCTTTGTATTTCTTCATAGCCTCTTTCACCGCCTGTGAGCGCATACCCTTGCCAATCATCCCTTTAACCCCCTCAGCTATCAAGCGGGGCGAGTAGCTATCCATACGACTGCTAGTAGTAGGTCCGGCTGAGCCAATAATCTGTCCTGGCCTGGCTGGGGACGGACCCATATAATATAGAGTTTGTCCCTTGAGGTTAAAAGGGAGCTGCTCACCCTTGTCCAGGGCTTGGATGAGCCGGTGGTGGGCAGCATCGCGAGCGGCGTAGATAACCCCGGAAATTAGAACCTGCGTGCCTACCGTCAACTTTTCTATTGTATCAGCATCAATTGGTGATGTAATGTGGAGATTGTTTGTCAACCTCACCCCCTTAATTTACCCTTGATAAGCAGCCTTCATAGCACAGCTTCTTTGTGGCGAGCACTATGACATTGCAAGTTAACCGCTACTGGTAGGCTGGTGATATGGGCGGGGAAAACTTCAACATGAACGGCTAGGGCAGTAATTCTGCCACCATATCCCATTGGTCCGATGCCTAGGTTATTAGTTCGCTGCAAAATTTCCCTTTCTAGTTCAGCAGCTTCAGCATCCAGGTTGGGCTCGCCCACTTTGCGTAGTAGCGCTTTCTTAGCTAGCATCAAAGCCTTTTCGGCTGTGCCCCCTATGCCCACACCAACGATAACTGGAGGGCAGGGATTACCCCCTGCCTCATTAACAGCATTGACCACGAAGTCTACAACTCCTTGGCGACCACTCGCTGGCGTCAGCATACCCAGGCGGGTCATGTTCTCAGCACCGCCCCCTTTAGGCATCACGGTGATTTTAAGCCTATCACCAGGGACAATATCGGTATGAATGACGGCCGGCGTATTGTCCTTGGTATTGACCCTGGCAGAATAAGGCTGAAGCACCATAGATTTGCGCAAATAACCTTCATTATATCCTTGGCGTACTCCTTTATTCACGGCAGTGTAAAGGTCGCCACCAGTAATGTGAACTTCCTGACCTAGCTCAAGAAAGACTACTGCTGTGCCAGTATCCTGGCATAGGGGGATTCTCTCCTTAACCGAGACCTCTGCATTTTCCAGTATCCTGTCCAGCACCTCGCACCCGATGGGTGATTCTTCCCCATCTTGCGCTTGCCTGAGGCAAGTTAACACGTCATCAGGGAGCTGGTAACATGCCTCTTGAAAGAGATGAGACACTATCTCGGTTACTTCCTTAGTATCAATATCTCTCATAGTGATTCCACTCTTTTCCTATAGGCGGCAGGTAGCACCATGACACCGCCGAGTAAACCTGAACTATACTACCCTTCTGGCACAGGTGGTATCAGCCCTGACTTCATCAGAAGGGCAGTGGCTTCCCTTGCCTCTTTAATCATCTTTTCGGCTCGTTTACTTAATTGGTCACGGCTTAATTTTTCCCGAGCCACTCCTTGTTCTATCGCCTTCATTCCTACCACCACTGCTTCTCGGATAAAGACCTCCCATTCTCCCATGGTAGGGATAATATAATCCTCGCTTATCCCCCTGTCCTCGGCACACTTAGCTAGCTCATAAGCGGCAGCAATGCACATCTCATCAGTGATGGTTCTAGCTTTGACATCCAGGGCACCTCGGAAGATACCGGGAAAACTGATAGAGTTATTCACTTGGTTAGGGAAATCTGACCTACCTGTAGCTACAATTCTGACACCAGCCTCCTTGGCTTCCCAAGGCCAGATTTCAGGAATAGGGTTGGCGCAAATGAAGGCAATAGCATCTTTGGCCATAGCCTTCACCCACTCCGGCTTGATGGTATCTGGTCCTGATTTGGATAATGAGATACAGACATCGGCTCCTTTCAGAGCCTCACCGATACCGCCAGTTCTCTTCTCTGGGTTTGTTCTCTGGCACAGCTCCCATTTATAGGGATTCTCGCCCTGCTTTTCCTCGAGGTCAGCCCTACCGGTATGTAGAGTAGCTTTGCTATCGACGAAGATGGTGTTTTCCGGTTTAAAACCGTCGGCAAAGAGCATCCTGGTGATAGCTACATTGCCTGCCCCCACCCCGATTAGGGCGAGGCTCACCTCCTCCTTCTTCTTGCCGACAACCTTTAACGCATTGATTAGCCCGGCTAGGGTGACAGTGGCTGTCCCCTGCTGGTCATCGTGCCATACCGGAATCCCCATTTCTTGGCGTAGAGTGTCAAGAATATAGAAGCATTTGGGGGCGGAAATATCTTCCAGATTGATGCCGCCAAAGGACGGCTGAAGCCACTTCACTGCCTGAATTATCTCATCAGGGTTCTTGGTATTGAGGCAGATAGGCACCGCATCCACCCCCCCCAGATACTTAAACAGAAGCGCCTTACCCTCCATCACCGGCAGGGCGGCCTCAGGACCAATATCACCCAGACCAAGAACCCTGGTGCCATCGGTGACCACAGCTACCGTATTCCACTTGTTGGTATATTCGTAGACCATTTCTTTGTTAGCTTTTATCGCCTTACACGGCTCGGCTACACCGGGGGTATACCACATGGCAAAGTCATTAAAGTCACGAACCGGGCATTTAGCTATAGTCTGCACCTTCCCGCGATAAAATAGATGCAGCTTCATGGCATCCTCTGCCGGTTTGCGCGCTCTAGCTAAAAGCTCCTCTTTACTTATCCTGTGCGACTGCGACATAGCTCATCTCCTCAGGCATCATTAAGTTAAAAACCAATAGTTCAGCGAAATACTCCGACACCGGTATTATGTTGGCATGATACCATGCTTCTTCTCAGGTCTTTGCTCTACCTTATCTATTGCCATTTCCAATGCTTTGATAAGCCTTGGCCTCGTTTCTGCCGGGTCAATCACATCATCAACGTGCAGGTGCTGGGCAGCCCGGTAGGGATTGGCAAACATAGTTCTAAATTCCTTTATTTTCTCCTGGAGCAATTTGTCGGCATCGTCTGCCTTTTCTAACTCTTTTCGGAATATTATTGAGGCTGCACCCTCTGGTCCCATTACTGCCAGTTCAGTAGTAGGCCAGCAGAATACAGTATCAGCCCCTAAATCCTTGCTGCACATCCCAAGATAAGAGCCGCCGTATGCCTTTCTGATAGTAATGGTTATCTTTGGTACCGTAGCCTCCGAATAGGCATAAAGCATCTTGGCTCCGTGCCTGATTATTCCACCCCATTCCTGTTCTGTGCCTGGCATATATCCAGGCACATCAACTAGGTTAATAACCGGGATACTGAAGGCATCACAAAATCGGATAAACCGGGAAGCCTTATCACAGGAATCAATATCCAAGACTCCAGCCAATGACATCGGTTGGTTAGCTATTATCCCCACCGACCACCCGTTCAATCTGGAGAAGCAGGTGATTATATTAGTGGCAAATAAGGGGAATAGCTCAAAGTAATTCTTCTTCCCATCCTGCCTTTGGTCAAATACTCGCTCAATTATCTTATGCATATCATATGGTATCTTCGGATTTGCCGGAACGATATCAAATATGGTGTCATCTATTCTATCGGGGTCATCTCCCCAATCAACCCTTCTCGGCTTTTCTCTATTGCTTGATGGTAGATAATCCAGTAGTTCCCTTATACTTTGCAAACATTCTTCCTCGCTGTTTTCAGAGCGACAGACAAGCCCCGCCTTTTTCTGGGCTGCGGTGGCACCACCAAGCTCATCATCACTTACGTCTTGCCCTAAAACAGCCTTGACCACCTTTGGCCCGGTGATAAAGGCATAACTTATGCCTTTAACCATAAATATGAAGTCCATCAATGCTGGGGAATATACCGCCCCCCCGGCACACGGACCAAGGATGGCACATATTTGAGGAACTATGCCAGAGGCTAATGTATTTCTGAAGAACATTTGTCCGTAACCAGCTAGAGCATCAACCCCATCCTGAATTCTTGCGCCCCCAGAATCACTTATCCCTATGATAGGGCAGCCCCCCTTAACAGCACTATCGATTAGGTTACAAATCTTTTTGGCGTGTATTTCTGACAAGGTTCCACCGATACTAGTAAAATCCTGGGAGAAAATATATACCTTTCTGCCATCAATCTTGCCGTAGCCGGTAACTACCGCATCCGCCGGCACTTCTATCTTATCCATGCCAAAGGCGGTACCTCTATTTATACCGAATATTGCAATCTCACAAAAAGTTCCCTCATCCAGTAGCTTATCTATTCGCTCTCGCGCCGTTAACTTGCCTCGCTTTTTCTGTCTTTCCACACTTTCCCTACTCCCCATCTGCTTAACCCTTTCCCTACGCTCTTGCAAGTTAGCTAGTAATTCAGCCTTTATTTGTTTATCTTCTTCTACCATCATATTACCCCCTTGGCTCAACAAGTTTTAAAAACCTGGCTAGCCTCTTTCAGTGAACTTACCGTGATTTTAGCAGTTTTTGCGGCGTTGGTCTATTCCTTAATCAACTAGGAGTAGAAGCTCGGTTAACGATTTTGTCAAAGCAAGCGCACCTTTACAAAGCCAAGTTTTTGGGCTAGAATAGATACGATATTGCGGGAGTAACTCAGTTGGTAGAGTCCCTGCCTTCCAAGCAGGTTGTCGCGAGTTCGAGTCTCGTCTCCCGCT
>CAZQRE010000068.1:0-5546 GCA_964595695.1 uncultured Dehalococcoidales bacterium | reverse complement strand
ATACATCTCCCTATTATGGAGAGGGGGACATAGGGGGTGAGGTTGATAGATAACCACATGCTTAAGAAAAGGGTTGTAACCGCACTCTGGGGTATTCCTCTCCTTATTGCTATTATCTGGTTTGGTGGTGAGCTAGGGTTCACTATATTAGTTGCTCTGTGGGGAGTGCTGGCCATCTTTGAATTCTACAGGATGGTGGCTGCAGCCAAGGTGCCACCACTCACCTACTTCGGACTGATTTGGACTCTGCTTTTCATTCTCAGCCGTGATTCAGATTTACTATCTATCCTCGCACCTCACTTTAACCTTAACCTACTTACGCCGCTTCTATTAACCTCCACAATACTATTACCCTTAATCTGGCTGCTACTGCGCCGACAAAAGGAAGAGGCTTTCATCAGTTGGGCGTGGACAATAGCTGGCATTCTCTATGTAGGATGGCTACTAAGTTATTTGGTGGCACTAAGAGGTGTGGATGCTGGCAGGGATTGGGTATTTTTTGCCTTGTTTACTACCTTTGGCTCCGACACTATTGCTTTCTTCGCTGGCAGAGCATTGGGTAGGCACTACCTTGCCCCAGGTATCAGTCCAAGCAAGACTTGGGAAGGAGCCATAGCCGGGGTCTTTGGGGCTATCATATTTAGTCTGCTGTTAGTTACACTTCTTAGCCTGCCTCTAAGCTACGGGCAGGCAATACTTCTGGGCTTATTGGTCAGCATTTTTGGTCAACTTGGTGACCTGACAGAGTCTTTGTTCAAACGTAATATGGGAGTAAAAGACTCCGGTAGGCTAATCCCGGGGCATGGGGGCATCCTTGACCGAATGGACAGCGTTGTCTTTGCTGGCATAGTGGTATACTATTATGTGATATGGGTAGTATTTTAAAGCAATTAGCTGTCCTGGGTTCAACCGGCTCCATAGGTCAGCAAACACTTGAGGTGGTGCGTGCCTTACCCCATAGATTTCACATACTTGGTCTGGCTGCGGGGGGAAATACCGATTTACTGGCAAAGCAAATCAATGAGTTCAAACCAAGATTTGTCTATCATCACGATAGGGAGGCACGGGCTCACCTAGCTAATGCTAAATATGAGCTTCTGTCACTGGAAGAAATCGCTAGCCATCCCCTGGTAGACACTGTTGTTATCGCTACCTCGGGAAAAACAGGGCTAAGCCCAACACTAGCCGCGGTAAAAGCTGGTAAGAAGATTTGCCTAGCTAATAAAGAATCATTAGTTATGGCTGGCGAGATTATCACCAATGAGGCAAAACTAAGCGCCGCCCAGATTTTGCCCATTGATAGTGAGCATAGCGCTATATGGCAATGTCTTGAGGGTGAAACCCAGCCGGCAGCCCGGATTATTCTGACTGCTTCAGGCGGCCCTTTCCGCGGCTATTCACCGACGCAGCTAGGCGAGGTTACTGCCAAGCAAGCTCTAAAACACCCCTCATGGCAGATGGGAACAAAGGTCACTATTGACTCAGCTACCCTGATGAACAAGGGGCTTGAGGTAATTGAAGCCCACTGGCTATTTAACATACCTTTTGCGAATATCAAGGTTCTAATCCATCCCCAGAGCATTGTCCACTCTATGGTAGAATTTATAGATGGCTCGATTAAAGCCCAGTTAAGTTACCCCGATATGCGCTTACCCATTCAGTATGCCCTATCTTACCCTGAACGCCTACCCAACTCCCAGCTTCCCAGGCTTAACTGGGACAATATCAATAACCTAACCTTTGAACAACCTGACCTAGATACATTCTCCTGCCTCAGGCTAGCTATTGAGGCAGGGATGAAGGGGGGAACCTACCCCACTGTGCTTTGCGCCGCCGATGAGGTAGCCGTTGACCTCTTCCTGTCGGGACGCATCAAATTTGTTGATATTGCTAAACTGGTAGAGCAGGTGCTGGAACAGCACCAGGTCACCGGGCACCCTACTCTGGAGGAAATTATGACGGCTGATGCCTGGGCTAGAGAGAAGGTCCTGCAGCTTATTGCCGGAGCTAATCTATGTGGATTAGCATAATATCCGTCCTCGGTGTTTTCATCGTGCTAATCATTGCCCATGAGCTTGGACACTTTGTTGCTGCCAAGGCTTCAGGGGTAAAGGTAGAAGAGTTTGGCCTGGGTCTGCCCCCACGATTGTTTGGCGTAAAACGGGGAGAAACCCTATACTCACTAAACGCAATACCCCTGGGGGGGTTCACCAAAATGGCTGGTGAGGAAGACCCCAAGGTGCCAAGAAGCTTAGCCAGTAAGAGCATCGGTACCAGATTACTGGTTCTCAGTGCCGGCTCACTGATGAATCTTCTATTACCTATTTTACTATTATCAATTGCGTTTATGGTTCCCCACAGCATGGTAACCGAGCCAGTGGTAATAAAAGAGGTAGCCCCGAATTCACCAGCCGCCGCGGCTGGCATAGAAGCCGGGGATGTAATCATCAGCATAAATGAGAAACCGGTGCGTAATACTGGTGACCTGCACCGCTATATTTACCTTAACCTAGGGCAAGAGATTACCTTGCTCACCGAACATGGTGATTCAACTAAAGAAGTTCAGTTAATACCCAGGTGGAAGCCGCCAGAAGACGAAGGAGCAATCGGTATTAGCCTGGATATTGACGCCGTTATGTCAAATCAAACCATTGTTAGCCAACACTATCCTTTCTGGGAAGCAATACCTCTGGGAGTAAGCACCTGTATGGAAACTTTCGTGTTATTCAAGAACGGAATAATCAGTATGATTATTGGGGCAGCACCGGTAGAATTTGCGGGACCGGTAGGTATTGCTCAACTAACCGGGGAAGTAGCCAGGGCAGGGATTAGCCCGTTACTGGTATTTGCTGCCTTTCTCAGCATAAACCTGGCGATAATTAATCTCTTCCCGCTCCCGGCTCTGGATGGCGGTAGAATTGCGTTCGTCCTCCTGGAGTGGGTTCGACGGGGCAAGCGGGTATCACCAAAGACAGAAGGGTTGGTTCATTTTATTGGCTTTGCTATGCTAATGGCAGTAATCCTGCTAATCACCTACCAGGATATTATACGCATTATAAGTGGAGAGAGCTTAATACCGTGAATCCTCGCCGAGTTTGTAAACCCATTCAAATAGGTAATGTAACTGTCGGCGGCAATGCCCCCATCGTGGTGCAATCTATGACCAAAACCGATACCCGTGATGTGAAGTCCACTATTAACCAAATCAAGGAGCTTGAAGCCGGCGACTGCGAACTGGTGCGGGTAGCTGTGCCTGATGCTGAAGCCGCCGGGGCAATATCAGCGATAAAAAGGGGCATTTCTATACCTCTAATTGCCGATATTCACTTTGATTACCGCCTCGCCTTGATGGCACTGGAAGCTGGTTGCGATGGACTGCGGCTAAATCCAGGTAACATCGGTGAGCCGGAAAGGGTTAAGGCGATAGCCCTGGCCGCCAGAGAAAGAAAAGTCCCTATCCGCATCGGGGTGAATGCCGGCAGCCTGCCCCGAACCGCTAATCCCGAATTACCAATCTCTGAGCAGATGGTAGATGCTGCCTTACAGCAGATAAAGCTACTGGAGAGCCTGGACTTCGACCTGATTAAGGTCTCGCTTAAAGCCTTTGATGTACCGACTACCATTGACGCCTACCTGAGTATTGCCCAGAAGATACCCTACCCCCTGCACATAGGCATTACCGAAGCCGGCACGCCCAGAACGGGTATTATTCGGAGCGCGGTGGGCATCAGCACCCTTCTCTACCTTGGCATTGGTGATACCATCCGGGTTTCCTTGACGGCTCACCCTAAAGAAGAGGTTATAGCTGCCTATGAAATTCTAAAAAGCTTAAATCTTCGCCAGCATGGCCCGATACTGGTCAGTTGCCCCTCCTGTGGTCGGGCTGAGGTTGATATTGTAAAATTAGCCGAGGCGGTAGAGGAACAGCTAATAAAGATTAGCAAGCCGATAAAGGTAGCGGTGATGGGCTGTGTGGTCAACGGACCCGGTGAAGCCAGAGACGCCGATGTTGGCATCGCCTGCGGCAAAAGCAAAGCCGTCCTCTTCAAAAAAGGCGAGAGGATTAAAACTATAGAGGAAAAGGATTTTGTAACGGCACTAATGGCAGAGGTGGAGAGGTTTTAGAAATGGGAGACGGAACAAAAGAGAACCCCTATACTCGTGAAGATGTACTCAGGCTAATAGAAGAAAACGGAGGCACAGCCAAGGGTCTCGACCTTTCTGCAAAGACTTTCAAAGACGGCATTAACCTGCGTGGGCTTAATCTTGAAGGGATTATTCTTAAAGGAGCTATTTTATGGGATATCGAACTTGAAGACCCAGAAAGGGACGACCTTACGGTTGGTTTAGAAGGCGCTCACCTTGAAGGTGCTTCCCTAATGAGTGCGCACTTAGAGGAAGCTCATATATTTGGCTCTCACCTTGAAGGTGCAGATTTGTTTAATGCAAATCTTGAGGGAGCATTATTGACTGGAGCTCACCTTGAGGAAAGTAATTTGACTGTCGCTCATCTTGAGGGAGCTAAAATGCGGGGTGCTCACCTTGAGGGGGCTCTCTTACCGGGAGTTAGACTATCTTCTGCTACTTTGTTACAGGACGTGGATTGGGGAAATTATATTCTGAGAGAAGAAAAGGAGGGGGAGGCAGAAAGAGGAGAAGAGAGCAGAGTTTGGTTCAACATAGCAGCAGATACCTACCGGCGGCTAAAGATGTGGTATACCAATGCTGGTGTGTATGACATAGCGGCCAAATTCTACTATCGTGAGATGGAGGCAAAAAGGAAAGCTCAAAGCTGGAAAAGTGAACCTATTTCAAAGCTATGGCTTTGGGTCATAAAACTGCTTTGTGGCTATGGTGAGAAGCCGTGGCGAGTGGTTGTATGGGGCATATCTGTTCTATTTGGGTCAGCACTACTGTATTTCTTCCTTCGCGGTGTGGCTCCACATACCTTGACGCTACAGGCTTTCCTAGCTAGCCTATACTATAGTGCGGTTTCCTTCACAGCACTAGGGTATGGCCCTTGGTTTAATGCCAGCTCTGTACGTAGTTGGGCGCAAGGGGTTGGAGCAGCAGAAGCTATTATAGGAGTTTTCACAATAGCGTTATTTCTTGTAACCTTTGTTAAAAAAATGACAAGATAAAGGGGAAGTTTGAAGGGGCGGAGCCCCTTCAACAACCACCCTCCCCCTTCCCCTTGATAAGGGGAAGGGGGATAAAGGGGGATGGGGTTACCAAATATAACTAAAAAGGGTAAGATGATAAGCAAATCTAACGGAGTGAAAAAGTGCGTATATCAAGACTATTCGGTAAGACCCAGAGAGAAATACCAGCCGAGGCTGATACGGCAAGCCACCAGCTACTGCTGAAAGCCGGGATGATAAGTCAGGTAGCCGCTGGTGTCTATTCCTATCTGCCCCTAGCCTGGCGGGCGCTTAAAAAAATTGAGAATATCATCCGTGACGCGATGGATAAAGCCCGGGGACAAGGGCTAATGAAGCACGTTCGCCAGCCCCGCGAACGATGGCAGAAACGAAGCAGCACATCGG
>CAZQRE010000067.1:0-5581 GCA_964595695.1 uncultured Dehalococcoidales bacterium | reverse complement strand
AGGAACGCCGCAAACTCTACCAGCAGAAAACCATCCTGTTCATAGACGAGATTCACCGCTTCAATAAAGCCCAGCAGGATGCAGTCCTACCCTTCGTTGAGGATGGCACCATCACTCTTATTGGGGCTACCACCGAAAATCCCTCCTTTGAGGTTATCTCTCCCCTTCTCTCCCGCTGTCAGGTTCTGACTCTTAATCCTCTTACCGAGGATGAAATTCGTGTCATAATCCTGAGAGCGTTAAAGGACAGACTTAAGGGGCTTAGTGCATTAAATGTAGAGCTGGCTGCCGATGCCTTAAGTCACCTCATCACTATGTCAAATAATGATGCTCGTGTGGCTCTTAATTCCCTGGAGATAGCAGCCCTGACCACGCCGCCTGATGCGGATGGAAAGCGCCGTATCTCACTGCCTACTATCGAGGATGCCATCCAGCACCGGGCTCTGCGTTACGATAAAGCTGGAGAGCAACACTACGACCTCATCTCAGCCCTGCACAAGTCAATGCGAGGCTCAGACCCGGATGCCTCCCTCTACTGGCTGGCAAGGATGCTGGAGGCAGGGGAGGACCCCCTCTATATTGCCCGTCGTCTGGTTCGCTTTGCCTCAGAGGATGTAGGCATGGCTGACCCCCAGGCACTGGTGATAGCTATGGCAGCTCAGCAAGCCGTCCACTTCATCGGGATGCCTGAGGGCGACCTGGCTCTAGCTGAGGCAGCAGTCTACCTAGCTACAGCCCCAAAAAGCAACTCCTTGTATCAGGCATACTCCCAGGTTCAGGAGGAGATTAAACACGGCTCCAGCGAGTCAGTGCCGCTACACTTGCGCAACCCGGTGACACCGCTAATGAAGGATTTGGGCTATGGCAAGGGATATAAATATGCCCACGACTACGCCGGGCACTTTGTTCAGCAACAAAACCTGCCCGCCTCACTTCAGGGCAAACACTTCTACACCCCAAGTGACCAGGGATATGAGAAGCAGGTTACAGCCCGACTCAAAGCCTGGTGGCAAGAGACGAAAAAGACGGGTGAAACTGAAAAGGGAGGGAAAGGTTGAACCGGGCTCATATTCATAGTACCCATCGGATAAAAATAATCCCAAATACCTTGACACGCCGTCCGGCTAGTGGTTATACTGAAACAAATGGCGCGGGGTGGAGCAGTGGAAGCTCGTCGGGCTCATAACCCGAAGGTCGTTGGTTCGAATCCAACCCCCGCTACCAAGAAAACTAATGGGTAGGACGTGACTATA
The DNA here is from genome assembly GCA_964595695.1 of uncultured Dehalococcoidales bacterium. GTDB lineage: Bacteria > Chloroflexota > Dehalococcoidia > Dehalococcoidales > DAOVUZ01 > DAOVUZ01. Next base: position 4,328 of record CAZQRE010000067.1, on the reverse strand, counting down.
ATTGTCCTACCTTTTATTATAATGATATTATCAAGCTAATACCGAGTATAAATTATTATCCCTGAGGCAAAGGTAAATGGAGGAACTGAATATATATCTTGGTTTGGCAATACTGTGGACATTACCGTGGAAGGGTGTCGCTCTATGGAGAGCCGCCGGAAACAAACACAAATGGTGGTTTGTAGCCCTATTTTTACTCAACACGCTGGCTATTCTAGAGATAATATACATCTTCGCTTTCAGCCGTAAAGGGAAAGCCAGTCTCCAGCCGAGCTAAAAGACAACCACCTCTTCCACCGCAACCTTAACCACGTGGTTAACTTTCATCCCCATCGGTGCAAATTCAGCCGAGATAGTATCAAACAGGTCGCCGCTATCCAGAATCTCCACTGCTTTCCCCCAGACTCGGCAGCCCTTACGCGTAGCCGGGTCAAAGACGATTGCTGATAGTTGCGGGTTCTCCCCTAGGTTAGCCATAGTCCGTGGTGAAGCAATGTCAGCGAAGATGACATGCTCATTATCCAGAACCCTAAATGACCCTTTAAGTGACACATTTGGCTTCCCATCCTTGCTGGCAGTGGCTACCAGTGCCGCACCAAACTCAGCTATTGCCTTCTTGGCTTCCTCAGTTAGCTTAGCCATATCAAAACCTCCTCATTACTATTAACTGGATTATAATAACAGTCAATCAAAAAGACAAGAAAACCTATAAGGCTTAGTGGTATAATAAAGCTATGAAAAGAGAGCTGATGGATATTCTTGCCTGTCCGGTGTGTAAGGGGGAGCTTGAGCTTAGTGTAGACGAGGAGAATGAGACGGAAATAGTTACCGGCTCCCTATACTGCCCCAAGTGCAATGTGCACTACCCGATTGTGGATACTATCCCCAATCTGTTGCCACCAGCCCAGCGCGATTAGTCCAAACTGTTTATTAACCCTATCCCCTTTATCCCCTTCCCCTTGATAAGGGGAAGGGGAAGATAGTTATGATATGAATGTATCTTCCTATCATGAGGCTACGCCCCTCTAAAACTCCCCAGTTACCACTTCAGAGTAACGAGAAGCAAAGAGAGGCTTTGCCTCTCTTATAATTGAATCCCCCCCTCCTTGATAACGAGGGGGGGAACAAAGGGGCAAGGTTCATAAATAATCTATTAGTCTGGGCTATAGTTGACGCCGCTCTGGGGGGATTCCCACACCTCCACACAGGAGATAGAAACGGGGGCTCCAGCTAGCTTGGTTTGGAGTTCATTATAGATGGTAGAAGCAATATTTTCGGAAGAGGGGTTTATTTTATCAAATGGTGGCACATCATTGAGACAGGTATGGTCAAATCTGGATAGAATATCCCCTAAGTGCCGCTTTAACTCCACAAAATCGCAGGCTATGCCTATATCATTAAGCCGGGAAGATTTTACCTTTACCACTGCCCGGAAGCGATGCCCATGCAACGCCTCGCACTTGCCGTGATAGCCCCGCAAGAAGTGGGCGGCGTCAAAATGTTGCTCTACAGATATTTGATACATTATCCACCTCAATCATTTTCCCATTTAAAGACACCCTGTACCTCGGTTACACCCTCTAGCAACTGTTTAATAGTCTTACCATTTACTGGATGCACCAGGTCAGGGACAATCTCGGCTAGAGGAATAAGAACAAAGGCTCTCTCTGCCAGCCTGGGGTGAGGGATAATCAGCTCCGGGGTTTCAATAACCTGGTCAGCATAAAAGAGAATATCTATATCAATAGGGCGGGGAGCATTAGGTTTACCAAATGTCCTGCCCAGCTTTCTCTCAATGCCCTTAGCCAGAGTAAGTAACTCCCTCGGGGCAAGCCTGGTATAAACCTGACACACCAGGTTGAGAAAATGAGGCTGGTTAATATTACCTACCGGCTCAGTATCATATACCGATGAAACCTTTCCTATCCGTAACCTTTGTGACAAAAAATCCAATGCCCTATCCAGATTGTCCTGGCGGTTTCCCATATTTGAGCCAAGACCAAGATATACCGTCACTGGTTCAATCCCCAATTGACCTTCCTCTTACAATAGCATCGCTCGTCTGGCATACCCACACCCTGTCAGTGCCAGGGTCAATACCAATAGCGGAGTCAATGATAATGTTCTGCCAGGCTACCCCAGCTTTCATAGCCAGACTAATGCTCCTCTCCAGTTCACACTACCATTGTAAAAATTTTGGCTACTTGTTAAAATCTCACCCATATTGTAACACCCTTTCACCAGTTATCAAGTATCACGGCGGGGAACATGGCATATTATGAAACAGACTTGCCTACGCGATAGGCAATATGGTATATTTAGCTGTATCTACATTCAAATTTTACTAGGAGATATACAGCTTAAATGGCGATATAAAATAAACTGAGTAGACTAAGCAGGCTAGAAAAACAGGCAAAGGCTGGTAGCGGCGAAAGTAAAGCGGCGAACGAGGAGGGTATGGCGAATATAGAACAGCAACCCCCTCAAATGCTGACTACAAAAGGAACAGATTAAATAGAGATGACAAAGAATCCCCTAAAAATCACAGATGTTACTTTCCGCGATGGACATCAATCTTCGTTGGCGACGCGAATGCGAACCGAGGATATGGAAGGCATTGCCGAGGAGATGAACAAAGCCGGCTTCTACTCTATGGAGGTGTGGGGTGGTGCCACCTTTGATGTTCCTACCCGGTTCCTGAATGAGGACCCATGGGAAAGACCACGCATCCTGAAAAGGCTGATGCCCGATACCCCTCTCCAAATGCTACTTAGAGGACAGAACCTGGTAGGTTATCGTAACTACGCTGATGATGTGGTTACCGCCTTTGTCTATCACGCCGCTGAGGTGGGTATTGATATCTTCAGGGTATTTGATGCCGTTAATGATGAGCGTAACTTTGAGACCTGCCTGAAGGCAATCAAGGAATGTGGTAAGCACGCTCAGCTTTCACTATGTTACTCCCTCACCGAGCCAAAGTTGGGTGGTCCAGTATATAATATTGATTATTATGTCAACAAGGCTCTCATCCTTCAAGACATGGGGGCGGATAGCCTGTGTATCAAGGACATGGCTGGTCTTATTGCCCCCGATGATGCCTATGAGCTGATTAAAGCACTCAAGCAGGTATTAAAGATACCGGTGCAGCTACATACCCACTACACTAGCGGTATGGCATCTATGAGTTGCCTGAGGGCTATAGAGGCTGGGGTGGATATTATTGATACTGCCCTGGCACCCTTCGCCTTGCGCTCCTCGCAACCAGCCATTGAGCCGATTGTTGTTGCCCTCCAGGGAACCCCCAGAGACACAGGACTTGATTTAGCCCACCTGTTCAAACTAGGACAGTATATTGAAACTATAGCCCCTAAGTATCGGGACTTTCTAGATACTACCAGGATGGCAGTCATTGATACCAGCGTATTGATGCACCAGATTCCCGGAGGCATGACTACCAACCTAGTTGCCCAGCTACGAGAGGCTGATGCCCTGGATAGAATTGATGAGGTATATAACGAACTACCACGGGTTAGAAAAGAACTAGGCTACCCACCTCTGGTTACCCCCACCAGCCAGATTGTAGGCATTCAAGCCGTTCAGAATGTTCTCTTTGGTAGATATAAAATGATATCGGGGCAAGTAAAGGACTATGTTTACGGGCTATACGGTAAACCACCAGCCCCCATTGACCCCGAGGTTCAGCGCATAGTGCTTAACGGCTATGAACGAGGCGAAACCCCAATTACCTGCCGAGCTGCTGATGTCATCGAGCCGGAGTTAGACAAAGCCAAAGAGGCTACTAGAGGTATTGCTCAAGATATTGGTGATGTGCTCATCTATGCTCTCTATCCCACTACCGGGATGCGCTTCCTGAGGTGGAAGTATGGTTTGGAGACCCCGCCCCCCGAGGTAAAACCAAAGACTATGGAGGATGTAAGACGCGAAGATGAGCTCATCGCCAAGGCAAAAGCCGGCAAGCTGGTAGAAAAAGAGATGCTACCAAAAGAAGCTACCGTCAAACTACTTATCCAGGTGGGCGATGAGGTTTATAGTATCGGCGCGGAGGCGGTTGATGCTCCACCGCAAACTTCGTCAGTAATTACCCCCACCGTTACCCCACCACCAGCTAAACCCGTTGAAAAGAAAGCACCACCACCTCCACCAGAGGTAATCAAAGCTGAAGAGACGACCATCGTCGCCCCTATGCCGGGTATGATTTTAAGCTACGAGGTAGAGGTAGGCGACGAGGTCAAGGCTGACGATGTAGTAGTTATCCTGGAAGCAATGAAAATGGCTAACGCCATAACTACTCCAATTAGTGGGCGGGT
>CAZQRE010000066.1:0-5626 GCA_964595695.1 uncultured Dehalococcoidales bacterium | reverse complement strand
ACTACCTCGCCGGCAAGGCTGTAAACTGGAATTTCCACTTCCTTATCTCCCCCTACCTGACTTTTTTATTAGTAGTAGCCCGTTCCTAGCCCCGGGTACTGCTCCCTTTACCAGCAACAGATTACGAGCCGGGTCAGCTTCACATACCTCTAAATGGCGCACCGTCACCCGGCTACTGCCCATATGTCCTGCCATACGCATCCCTTTGAGTACCCTGCCTGGAGAGGTGCCAGCCCCGATAGAGCCCGGGGCACGGTGTCGGTCTGATTGCCCATGCGTTTTGGGACCGCCAGCAAAATGATAGCGTTTTACTACACCGGCAAAGCCCTTACCCTTTGATATCCCGGTAATATCAACCAGGTCACCTGCCTTAAACAGGCTAACATCAATCCTGTCTCCGACCTGGGTAGCTTCAGTATCACCCACCCTGAATTCTCGAAGATACTTAAACTGTCCCAGCCCCTTGAGGTGCCCTCGCTGAGGAGAGTTGAGCCTTTTAGTTTCACCAAATCCAAGCTGGGTAGCATTATACCCGTCTTTAGCCACAGTTTTAACCTGTATTACCGTGCACGGTCCAGCATCGATAGCGGTTACCGCCTTGGCTCTACCGTTGTCGCTAAATATTTGGGTCATGCTTAGCTTTCTACCGATAATACCTTGCATCATATCCTTTGCCACCCGGTTATAATTTAATATCTATCTCAACCCCTGAGGGTAAGTTCAGGCTGGTTAAGGCGTCTATTGTTTTAGAAGTCGTTTCCACAATATCAATAAGACGCTTGTGAGTTCGAATTTCAAACTGCTCCTGCGAGTCCTTATCAATAAACGGGGAGCGAATAACACTAAACTTCTGGATGTGGGTAGGTAGAGGCACTGGTCCTACAACCACCGCCCCAGTGCGCTCCACCGCCTCTACAATCTGCTGTGCCGATTGGTCAAGAATCTTGTGGTCATAACCCTTCAGCTTAATACGAATCTTTTGCTTAGCCATATAAAAACACCTCACTTAAGATGCTTGAGAATTCTGGTTAACCTAGCTTCTACCCATAGTTTTAACCTGGTCTGCCAATTCCGCTGGTAGTACCTGATGGCGATAAAACTCCATAGAGTGGGTGGCTCTGCCCTGGGTTAGTGACCGGAGACTGGTTGTATAGCCAAAGGTCTCAGCCAAGGGCATAAAGGAGTGAATAATACATATTTCGCCATGTGTCTCAATAGCTTCGATACGTCCCCTCCTTGAGTTGAGGTCACCTATTATATCACCAAGAAACTGTTCTGGTGTAACCACCTCCAGCTTCATAATAGGCTCCAGAAGGAGGGGTTTGGCTCTAGTGACACCATCCTTTAGCGCCATTGAGCCAGCCATCTTAAATGCTATCTCTGAAGAGTCAACCTCGTGGTAGCTACCATCGTAAAGGCTTACTTTAATATCTACCACAGGGTAGCCAGCTATTACCCCCGTCTCCATAGCCTCTTTAATACCAGCCTCCGCCGCTGGGATATATTGCTTGGGTATAGCTCCACTTTTAATACGGTCGACAAACTGAAAGCCGCTGCCACGCTCCATAGGCTCGAGTTCAAGACAGACATGACCGTATTGGCCATGTCCCCCTGTTTGCCGAACAAATCTCGCTTCGGCTCGCACCGGTATAGTAATAGTCTCCTTATAGGCAACCCGCGGCTTGCTTACCTTTGCCCCCACCCTGAATTCACTGAGTAATCGGCTGACTAGGACTTCCAAGTGAAGCTCACCCATACCTGAAATAACCGTCTGTCCCGTCTCCTGGTTATAATTTACCCTGAATGTGGGGTCCTCCTCGCTCAGCCTGTTTAGGGCTTCGCCCATCTTATCCTGGTCAGCCCTGGTTTTGGGCTCAATAGCAATAGACAGCACCGGTTCAGGGAAACGGATAGATTCAAGAAGTACTGGTTGCGAGGAATGGCACAGGGTATCGCCGGTAAAGGTATTCTTAAGGCCCAATGTAGCTACGATAGCTCCGGTATCGGCCTCAGTCACCTCCTCACGGTGATTGGCATGCATTAATAATAGCCGCCCGATGCGCTCCTTCTTGCTCCGGGTGGCGTTGAATATCTGAGTTCCCGCCTCCACTCTACCCGAATATACCCTAAGATAGACCAGCCTGCCGACAAAGGGGTCAGAAACTACCTTAAAGGCTAGGGCTGAAAAGGGAGCGTCGTCTCTGGCGGGGCGAGTGACCTCGGCACCTAACCTGGTATCAACAGCCCTTACCGGCGGCATATCTAACGGAGAAGGGAGATAGCTTACAATAGCATCAAGTAATAGCCGAATACCTTTATTCCTCAGCGCACTGCCACAAAGAACAGGCACCCCTTTATTAGCCAGGGTTGTCCTTCTCAAGGCACCTCTTAACTCAGCGGCAGTAATCATACTACCCTCAAGATAAGCTAGCATAATCTGGTCATCGTATTCAGCCAATTTTTCAATTAGTGCCTGACGAAATCCTGCACATTTCGCCTGCTCTGACTCAGGAATAGCTACCTCGGCTGGTTCTGAATCAATATTCCCATCAAAGCTCCATGCCTTATTCTCCACGAGGTCAATAATCCCCTCATATGAGGTTCCACTGCCTAAAGGGAGTTGTACAGGCAGGGGTTTAGCGTGCAGTCGCTGTTCAATCATAGATATACTGCGCTCAAAATCGGCACCAATTCGGTCCATCTTATTGATGAAGCAAACCCTGGGCACATTATATCTATCAGCCTGTCGCCATACTGCCTCTGATTGAGCCTCAACTCCAGCCACCGCATCGAAAACCACTACCCCGCCATCCAGAACTCTGAGGCAGCGCTCTACTTCGGCGGTAAAATCCACGTGCCCCGGGGTGTCGATAATATTGATGCGGTGGTCGCGCCAATAACAGGTAGTAGCCGCAGCGGTGATGGTGATACCGCGCTCCTTTTCCTGCTTCATCCAATCCATCACTGCTGTTCCTTCATCCACATCACCAATCTTATAGGTGCGACCAGTGTAATATAGTATCCTCTCAGTGATGGTGGTCTTACCGGCATCAATGTGAGCGATAATAGCTATATTTCGTATGTGTTCTAATGGGAAACTCCTGGGCATAGTCCTATCCTTTACCTTGAACTTCACTGATACTGGGCTTACCATTTAAGAATTAACAACCTCTCACCATCTATAATGGGCAAAGGCTCTATTTGCCTCAGCCATTCTATGAGTGTCCTCTCGCTTTTTAGCAGTTGCCCCCTGCCCCTGTGAGGCATCACTGAGTTCAGCAGCCAACTTCTCCGCCATGGATTTGCCTGCCCTGGCTCTGGATGATTTTACTAGCCAGCGTATAGCCAGGGAAAGACCACGGTCAGGGCGAACCTCCACTGGCACCTGATAGGTAGCACCACCAACCCGGCGTGGCTTAACCTCAAGCAGAGGGGTCACATTCTTTACCGCCTGTTCTAAGACGGTGACCGGGGCTTTTGACACCCGCTGCTCCATAATCTGTAGAGCATCATATATAATTCTCTCTGCCGTGCTTTTTTTGCCGCACATCATTACCTTATTAATCAACCTGGCTACGGTTACATTATGATACTTAGCATCAGGGGGTATTTCTCTTTTTATAGCTTGGGCCCGCCTTGACATTTTATCTCCTAAGCACTCACGGCTGAGGCTTTGCTTCGTTTGGCGCCATACTTACTACGCCCTTGCTGACGGTTAGCTACGCCGCTAGTATCCAGTACCCCCCGGATGATATGGTAACGAACCCCGGGTAAATCCTTCACCCGCCCGCCGCGAATCAGCACCACAGAGTGTTCCTGCAACTCATGCCCCTCACCAGGAATATAGGCGGTTACCTCTATGCCATTGGTCAGCCGCACCCTGGCTATTTTGCGCAGCGCCGAATTGGGCTTCTTCGGGGTGGTAGTCTTAACCTGAAGGCAAACCCCTCGCTTCTGCGGTGAGCCCTTTCCCGTCGTTGTCTTATTCTTCAAAGCATTATAAGTAAGGAGTAATGCCGGCGTTTTGGTTTTCTTTTTAACCTTCTTACGTCCTTTACGGATAAGCTGATTAATCGTAGGCATCGTTTGCCTCCTATCCCACACAATGTAAATGGATGAGTCTTAGCTCATCCATTCAAAGCCGCAGTCAAGGATCGAACACCAAATTCAATCTATCAACTATCGGCTGAATCAACCGACACTAAAACATAAGTTTACCACAGTTAAAGATTGACTGTCAACAATTATGTTTAAGGGGGTAAAGTTGGTAGACAATCTCTATATAGATTGTCTGTTAACTCTGTCTCTGCTATACTTTGCTTGCGTGCCCCCATCGTCTAGAGGACTAGGACACCGGCCTTTCAAGCCAGTAACAGCGATTCGAATTCGCTTGGGGGCGCCAGCTATTTGTTCTGGGTTAACTCAGAATTTATCCTTTAGCTTTTCATAGGTTTCAGCCAGGGCTTCAGGTACTATTCTTACATCAGATATTACCGGCATAAAGTTGGTATCACCCTGCCACCGGGGCACAATATGGGTATGAAAATGGTCGTCTATGCCTGCCCCGGCTAGCTTTCCCATATTTATGCCTATGTTAAAGCCGCCGGGGTTAAATACCTGCCTTATAATCTTGATACTTCGGCTAACTATTTCAAAGTGCTCATGAAGCTCTTCATCGGTTAGCTGTTCCAGGCTAGCTAGGTGCCGGTAGGGGGCTATCATCAGGTGTCCCGGGTTATAGGGATAAGTGTTCATAATGATGAAGTTTTTGTCTCCCCGATACAGGATGTAGTTTTGGGCGTCACTACTTTGTCTAGGTTTATCACATAAAATGCACCCTTCTGCTTTTTCCATTTGAATATATTCTATACGCCACGGTGCCCAAATCTGCTTCATATCATTCTCCCTGTCAGACACTCAGCCCTATTTTAGTCGGCTATACGCCAAACGTCAAAGATGCAAGCACCTTCAACCTTCCCTACAAGTAACCTCCAGAGCAGTGAGACCCTTTGAAACGCTACCAGTATTATAGCTCCAAATTGTGAAAGAGGGGGATTGGGGGCGCAGCCCCCAAATGCGATTCTAGGGTGGGGGGAGAGTAAGTTACCAAACAACCGCTTTTAATGAGGTAGGTAAGTAATCTCATAAACTCATTGTAAAAAATACAGTTATACTCTATAGTTACACTAGCTATGGAAGCCACAATAACCTTTCTGGGGACGGGTGGCGCCAGGATAATGGTTGCCAACCAGATTCTAGCCTCAGGCGGCTTATGGCTGAACTTAGGTGGCACTGAGATACTTATTGACCCTGGTCCGGGTAGTATTGTTCAGTCGACTAAAAGGAAGCTTAGAGCCGAGAAACTTAGTGCTATCATCCTGTCGCACCGTCACTTAGACCACTCGGCAGATGCCAATATTATGGTTGAGGCGATGACTCAGGGTGGATTGAGGCGGCGCGGCTGGCTGTTTGCTCCGGCTGATGCCCTGGGGACTGAGTCAGTTATCTTTTCCTACTTGGAAGGCTATCTTGACGGTATTGAGGTATTAGAGGAAGGCAAGTCCTACTCTATAGGCAATATCTCCTTTACCACCCCAATTCGGCACATACACCCGGTAGAAACCTA
>CAZQRE010000065.1:0-5674 GCA_964595695.1 uncultured Dehalococcoidales bacterium | reverse complement strand
GCATAAGGCACGCCGCCAGCGTTTATCCTGAGCCGGGATCAAACTCTCCAACCAATATTTACTTCGCTTTAACCTTCCTTCCGCTATCCAGTTGTTAAGGTGCTAAATACCTCATTTGAGGTATCAAATAATATACCACAAATGTCAGAGCTTGTCAACAAGGTTCATGAGGCGGTAGTGTATCATTTTGAAATGCTTGAGCGTTGACAATGCTTGAGCGATGGTTTACCATTTAAGTATGGCTAAGAGAAAGAAAAAGGAACATGATTTCAGTGTTACGGCATTTAGAGTGGTACAAGAAGCTACTGGCCAAAGTGAACCTGAACCAGAGCAACAAGAAACCACCAAAGCAAAAAAGGAATTTGACCCTGTAGCTTTGGGGCATCTTGGGGGCTTGAAGGGTGGCAAGGCTAGGGCAGAAAAGCTCACGCCGGAACAAAGGTCAGAGATAGCTAAAAAGGCTGCTAAGGCACGTTGGGACAAGTCTCAAGCGTAGGCATAGAGTTCAGTCGCAGTATCGATGCTTACACATTCCCCTGATGCATAATCTTCTCTAGTCCTATATTTACTTTCAATCATATTTCTGACGAGATTGGGCAACTCAATCTTAAGGTCTAGGTTAATTGGTTCTCTAGTTTTCCAACCTTCTGCGGACAATTGGGAATATAGATATTTGAGTTGCCGTTGCGTTATGATCTTGAGTCCATACGCCCTCATCATCAATGCTTGAATAGAAACACCCCAACGTAATTTCAGTTTCGCTAACGAGGTTAACGTAACTGGCTTCTGTATTTCTTCTCGCATAGGTTGTTCCGGCAATAGGAAAGCAGATGCAAACATAGTAGCTTCGTTTTCTACTATTTTCAATGACGGTTTTAGCGACTGATGCAATACCAAATGCCCCAATTCATGGGCAGTACTGAACCTTACTCTATCCATTGGTCTGCCCACTAGCAAAGCGATAAGAGGTCGCCGCTCATCCAGGTCTATCCATGTAGAAAATGCATCAATCTTAGGCATATTCCTTGGTATGTTAAAAATTATGGCACCATTACTTTCAACGGTAAGTAATAGCTTTTTAATAGGCTCATGTTGAGTTAAGCCTAATTGGTCTCTCGTAATCTTTACCGCTTTCTTGATTGGAATATCCGAAAGCATCGGTATTTTATTAGGTGGTATATAAACATCAGGAGATACCCTCTTGATTTGCTGAAAAAGAAGATTTGCGTATTGAAAAACCATCGATTCTTCACGTGCTGTAGCGGACATTCTTGCACGATAATTCAAAGTGCCAGATGGTAGGCTATTTATTGGCTCAAGTTTGAAGAAGTCAGGTAAGAAACCTGTTTGACCGGCTATCTTATCAAGCAAGCCGTCCGAAGGGGTAAACTCGTTATATTCTATCTCAGAAATGGCAGATTGTTTTACTCCAACAGCATTAGCTAATTGCGTTTGAGTCAACCCTCTAAATTCGCGTGCCTGCCTTATCCGTTCTCCGTAGATCATTATCCGCTAAACCTCAGCAGTCTCATTTATTTCAATGGTTTCCAGTTCTTCTACCTCAGTATGTTTCATGGTTGTAATTGGATTAGGTATGAATACTATTTTAGTTGTTGCATATAACAGGTGATGCTTAGGAATCGCTAAGTAAAGTTTGACACTTTTATTCACAAGTTCCCATAAATAAATGAGATTCGGTTTTAATGTGATTTGTGGTGTTTTACCGTTGTCGAATCCTGGCAATATTAATGCATACCCTTCTAGATGTGGCTGACTGTAGTATATTTTGCGTGGTTTGGTAACTGGAGGTGGTAAACCACCATTGAAAATATGGAGTATCCGGTATGGATAGCCGTAAATGTCACCAGCTATCCCATTGCTAGGTAATACTCTTGGGTCATATATCACTTCATCTTGTTCAGCATTATCGTATTCATCCACCAATTGTGCTTTTATTCTCTTGTCACTTAAAAAATCATGGACGTAGAATCGTATGGCTTGAGGTCGGAAATTTCTGGTAGATTTTTTATTGTGAGTTTTGCTTAATGCTTCTCTTGTCCTAGCTAACGAATGACCAAAAGCATCATAAAGCACCGAATGGAATTTCTCTAGTGGGTCAAATAATTCTTTAGCCTCTGGTAATAGTTTACCTTTGATTTGCTGAATATCATCCAATATTTGCATTTTCCCCTCCTAACACTTATATTATAAGCATAGTTAGGACAAAAAGTCAAGCTAAAATAAGAAAATATTATTAGGTTATAAGGCTTTTTACTATTGACAAATGCTTGAGCGTATGCTATAATTTAATCAGTTAGAATAAAGGATAGAGATATGAATAAGCTGAATTTAGAAAAGCAAGCCCAAATCATAAAAGTCCTCTGTGAAGGCAACTCAATACGCAGCACTGCTCGCATTACCGGAACAGCGGTCAACACAGTGGTTAAGTTGCTAAGGGAAGTAGGTGCTGCGTGTGGTGAGTATCAACACGAACACTTGAGGAATTTACGCTGTAAGACTATTCAGTGTGATGAGATATGGTCATTCTGCTATGCCAAGCAAAAGAATGTACCAGAAGAGCACAATGGCAAATTCGGTTATGGTGATGTCTGGACATTCACAGCGATTGATGCTGATACCAAGCTAGTCCCTTGCTGGAAAGTAGGGCTTAGGGGTGCTGAGTGTGCCTATGAATTTATCTCAGATTTAAGGGCTAGGCTTGCTAACAGGGTGCAACTGACAACCGATGGGCATGGAATGTATATGGAAGCAGTGGAACATGCCTTCGGTCGAGAAATAGACTTCGCACAATTAGTCAAACGATATGGGCAAGAAATTGAGGGTGAAAAGCATTACAGTCCAGCGAAGTGCATAGGTGCTGATAAGCACATAGTTCAAGGCAATCCAGATACTTCAAAGATTTCCACAAGCTATGTGGAACGGCAAAATCTTACAATGAGAATGAGTATGAGGCGATTTACCCGATTAACCAATGCCTTTTCAAAGAAAGTTGAAAATCATATTTTAGCTTTAGCTCTTTACTTTATGTATTACAACTTTGCCAGACCTCATAAGTCTTTAGCTAACCCCTATCCCACAACGCCAGCAATGGTAGCAGGAATAAGTGACCATATATGGGCAATAAAAGATATGGTGGAATTAATAAATTGAAATGTCTGATGGTTAACGAGATATAGTCCAAAACCCGCCAGGCCCATTATAAATAAATACCCAATGCTGCAATAAATCACGACCTAAAAGCGCAATTATTGGCTCTGGTGGGACTTTGTTGATGATTTGTCCGCTGAGGTCGACTCCAGTTACTCGCCCAGAATCGAGTGTCCATCCTTGGGTTGGGCATATGATTGTTACTGGGTATATGTTTTGTTGTTTAGGTCCACCGGCCGTCCCTGAGTTCACGCTGCCTACGGGATTTAATCCGAGTCCCTGCAAGATTGGTTCATGCACGCATGATGAGCTTGCTCCGGTATCAATCAGTGCCATACCTGTGACACAAGCAGGTATCGGTTGCCCCGAATTGGAGAGTATCTGTGCTATTTGAGGGGGTATATGAATCTCAACAGGGCAAAACGCCCCAACATTCGCTAGTCCAAGAGGACTTAAATTACCACTGGAGTCTCGGATAAATTGATTATGAATGGGCATTGATTGCCCCAACCGCAAGTGCAGGAAATTGGATTTTCTCGTCTTCCTCTTGTACCTGCTTAATCAAGAAAGAAACATTCCCAAATCGTTCGACACCAGCATTAAATGCTTCTTCCCAAGTGGTAAACGTGTTGACCAATTCCCTATCTTTTATTAGGGCAAACTTATCCTTATCATGCTGAAGTAAAGCTTCTTTTATAGACTTAAAGTATTCTAATTCCTGTTGTAGTTCCATCACATCATCTCCATATGTTAACAAAATATGGGATATACTTACACAAACGTAAGCTATCCCTCCAGTCCATGACCTTTAATGCTTCTTTGTATCCTTCCCAAACAAGATACAATTCCACACCTCTTTAGAAATTTTAAGCGATTGTTAATAGTGATTCCATAGCTTAATAGTAGCAATTAGCCTAGTACTTTAGTCCTATATGTATTACCTTCACCAGCCAACTTACTATTATAATACCATTGTCAAGCCCCCATTTCAAATTGATACACTACCCATGAGGCGGTGTTCCTGAAATGTGGTTGTTTATCGTAAATTGACAAACGGCTTGGTGCCTCGGTAAACTAAAGCTGTTATGACCCATATTGAAGCTATTGGTCACCAGCTAGCTGAGGTAGTTAACCGATATAGTGCCGATTATATAGAGGCGCGCCTTGAGCAGAGCCAGACCAGCCACATTACCTACCGGGGAAGGGAGTTGGAGTCTATTAGTAGGACAACTGCTGTCGGGGGGAATGTGCGTGCCCTGGTAAGAGGTGGCTGGGGCTTCGTCAGCTTTAATAACCTGAGTGACCTAAAGGATAAAGTAGAGCTGGCAGTGAAGCAGGCCCAGTTTGCCAGCAACGAAGAAGGTAAACTGGCTCCGGTAGAACCAGTGGTTGATATAGTGTCAACTGAGATAGATAAAAATCCGGTGACTATCCCCTTAGCTGAGAAGAAGCAGTTACTGGATGAATATAATGCGCTTATCTGGCGCACCCCAAAGCTCCAGACCTCAATTATTGACTATGGTGATAGCTACAAAAAGGTTATCTTTTTAAGTTCGCTAGGTAGCTACATTGAGCAGGAAAGGACAGATATTACCCTGCGCCTGACTGCTGTTGCCACCGAGGGTAGCCAGGTGCAACAGGTAGGGTTGAGCCTGGGCAGTAGCGGTGATTTCAGCTTAATCCGGGGTCTCCACCAGCAGGTAGAGCAGATGTCACAGCACGCTGTGGAGCTACTATCAGCGCCACCGGTAAAGGGGGGAGAATATACTGTGGTATTAGACCCGGTTCTGGCTGGAGTATTTGTTCATGAAGCTTTTGGGCACCTATCAGAGGCTGACTTTGTTTATGAAAATGACCGCCTGCGTGAAATTATGACTCTGGGCAAAAAATTTGGCAGTGCTGAGCTTAATATCGTTGATTCCGCAGCTATGCCCGGACTACGCGGCAGCTACAAATATGATGATGAAGGGGTGCCAGCCACCAAAACCTACCTTATCCGGGAGGGCAAATTAGTCGGCAGGCTTCACTCCAGGGAGACTGCTGCCAGGATGGGAGAAGAACCTACCGGTAATGCCAGAGCCATTAGCTACCGCTACCCACCTATTGTCCGCATGACCAACACCTATATTGAGCCAGGGTCAGTCTCTTTTGATGATATAATAGGTGACATCAAGGAGGGGGTATACGTCAAGAACTGGTACGGTGGCACGACCAGTATGGAGATGTTCACCTTCTCTGCCGGTGAAGCCTATATGATTCGCCACGGTAAGCTCGCCGAGGCACTGCGACCGGTAGTGCTTACCGGCAACGTATTTACTACCCTTAATAGTATAGATGCTATCGGTAACGACCTGGAGATGAACCAGGGTGGTGGCTGTGGCAAGGGGGCGCAGTCACCCCTGCCCGTTGCCAATGGTAGCCCCCATATCAGAATTCGCAACTGCTTAGTCGGAGGCAGATAGGTGGAAAGAGGTTGTTTAGTAAAGGGATTAAAAGGGGCGAAGCC
>CAZQRE010000064.1:3659-5681 GCA_964595695.1 uncultured Dehalococcoidales bacterium | reverse complement strand
CATATATCTGGGTGATTTTGGCATCTCTCATCATTTTCTCAATGGGATAATCACGCATGTAACCAACACCACCAAAAATCTGCACAGCATCAGTAGTAACTCTCATAGCTGTGTCTGAAGCAAAGACCTTAGCCATAGCCGATTCTTCGGTGAAGTTCTTGGCTCCGCTATCTATCGTCCTGGCGGCGGCATAAACCAGTAACCTGGCGGCTTCCACCTGGATAGCCATGTCAGCTAGCATGTGCTGGACGGCTTGAATTGAAATGATAGGGTGCTCGAATTGGATACGCTGCTGAGCATAGTCTACCGCCGCTTCCAAAGCTCCTTGAGCCAGTCCCACCGCTTGAGCTCCCACCCCGGGGCGGGAGCAGTCTAACACTCTCATCGTCATAATAAATCCCATTCCCTCCCGACCAATCATGTTCTCTTCAGGAACCAGACAATCTTCGAAAACTAGTTCCCTTGTTGAAGAAGCACGAATGCCCATCTTCTTCTCTTTCCTGCCGAAAGAAAAGCCGGGCGTGTCCTTCTCCACCAAGAAAGCACTAGCGCCACGGGCACCCCTTTCTTTGCTAGTCAACGCAATAACGGTATATATCTCAGCCTCACCGCCGTTGGTGATAAACTGCTTAGTTCCGTTAAGTATGTAGCCCCCCTTTACTCGATTGGCAGTGGTTTTTATGGCACCGGCATCACTGCCGGCTGTTGCCTCAGTTAGAGCGAAGGCGGTTAGTCTCTTCCCACAGGCAATATCAGGCAGGTATTTCCGCTTCTGTTCTTCTGTTCCATACATTGTCAGGGGAAAGCTTCCCAGTGCGCTAGCAGCATAGCTAATAGCTATACTACTACATACTCGGCTTAGCTCCTCCACAACCAGACACAGCTCAAGACATCCTTGACCTACACCCCCATATTCTTCGGGGATAAAGACACCAAACATGCCAGTATCGGCGAGGTCTTTCATTATGGCCCAAGGGAACTCTTCCCTCTCGTCAAGCTCTGCCCGCACCGGTAGTATCTTTTCCTCGGCTATCGTTCTTGCCAGACGCTTTATTGCCTTTTGCTGCTCATTTAAGAAATACTCCAAGGTAACCCTCCCTTTTCCATTGGTCAATTACTTATCGAGGTTAGGGAAAATATATACCCCCCGCTAGGCTAACAAACCTGGCACTCGTCCTTCTTAGCTGCCTCAGAAGACGCTTCAAAAGTTGCCCGGTTTCCAGCTAAGTCAGTTATTATAAGCCGAGCCACATACTTACTGTCAAGCTGGCAACAAAGCGCATTGACACCTGAGTCCAAACCAAGTAAAATTTATCAAGGTAAGATAGATACGATTTTGGGGCGGTTAGCTCAGTTGGTTAGAGCGCTTGCTTCACACGCAAGAGGTCACTGGTTCAAGTCCAGTATCGCCCACCATTTAGGACAAAAGGTAAAACTTTCGTTAAGACCTTCGCGGTAGTTTAATGTTGACATAGAAAAGTTTGCCCACGCCGTTAGCCAAGGCAAAGATATAGCTGCGAGCTAGGATTTTAGCAAAATTCCCGTTGGCATAATTCTCTGTCTGGTGAGCTTGCTGGAACTGCACCTCGGTTACCCATATTGGCTTGTCAATTCCATTCTCGGCAAGGAACTGCTTAAAGTAGGGGATATTGAGGTGCTCACCTTGGCCGATGGAGTGTATGTTAGCAATGTCAAAATAGTCAGCTCCGCCCAGGTCAAAGACACCCTGCCAGAAGTTGGTGCATACTTCCATCATCCCAGCCATGCCACCTTGCACCACCAAGGCTTGCGGGTCAGCCTTCTTAACCGCCTCGTAGGTAGCCTTCAATATTTCGAAATAGTCGGCAGATGAACCCTGAAAGAAAATGAGGGGTTCTTCCTGAAACTCGGGTTCGTTTAAGACCTCCCAGTGTTTTATGGGCATAGTCAAACTTGGCATATCATTAATACCGTCACCGTCATATCCTTCTACCAATTTGGTGACACTTTCTGAAATCATCAAGGATAAATTCGACTTACGAT
>CAZQRE010000064.1:0-3559 GCA_964595695.1 uncultured Dehalococcoidales bacterium | reverse complement strand
AACATAGTTACTGGCGCAGAAAGCCAGTAAAATACTGAGAGATGCCAGTCAAACTAAAGGCTGGCATCTTTTATTTTTGAGTAAATATATTATTGGTTAATGTGCCACCCAAAGGTCTGGGAAACGGGACCTTGCTTGAGACAATAAACTAAAGGAGGTGCGGCTATGGTGAAGGCTGAACTCCCAGGGATGAAGGAAGAGGACATAGATGTCTCGGTTGTAGGTGACACACTGACCATAAAAGGGGAACGAAAGGCTGAGACCGAGGTCAAGGAAGAAGACTACTACTGCTGTGAGCGTTCTTATGGTAGCTTTTTCCGCTCGATAGCTCTTCCTTCTACTGTAGATGCCAAAAAGATTGAAGCCAGTTTCGAGGACGGAGTCCTTGAGGTTAGCCTTCCCAAAGCCGCCGAGGTTAAACCCAAGAAGATTTCAGTCTCGGCTAAGAAGAAGGAGAAAGCCAGTAAGTAGCCTATTGGGGCTTGACTGTCCTGCTTCCCAGCCTTTTGGTGGAGGACGAATATGGAAACCGAACAGGATAAAACTATGGAAGCACTCCAAATTGCTATTCAGATGGAAGTTGATGGCAAGAAATACTATCTGAAAGCCAGCCAGGAAAGTAGTAGTGAGCTGGGTAAGAAGCTGCTGGCGTCGCTGGCCACTGAAGAAGACATTCACCGACAGA
Organism: uncultured Dehalococcoidales bacterium; assembly: GCA_964595695.1. Lineage (GTDB taxonomy): Bacteria > Chloroflexota > Dehalococcoidia > Dehalococcoidales > DAOVUZ01 > DAOVUZ01. Next base: position 2,874 of record CAZQRE010000064.1, on the reverse strand, counting down.
AGTTTGAGGAGATATATGACGCTATTCGGAATAAAAGGGTCTGGCCCACGACTAATTTTCAGCCTGATGGGGGCAAAAGGCTGAGAACCATATTTGCCAGGGCGACCGAGGAGATGGGCTCCAATATAAAGACTCTTGCCACTGAGCTTGATGCCATACAAACAGCCATGGATATGGAAAATAGGACTTATGATTTCTATAACAGCCAGGGGGAGAATGCTACCTATGCTGCTGAGAGAGACTTTTATGAGACCTTGGCTGCCGAAGAAAGGGAACATCACCTAATTCTGCTTGACTACTACGAATATCTCAAAGACCCGGCAGGTTGGTTTGTCAGCAAGGAGCATCCGTCTCTGAATGGTGGCTAAATAAGACTAGAAATCCTGGAGGCAGAAAATGAGAAAGGTTTACCTGGACCATGTCGCCACCACTCCAGTATCGCACGAAGTGCTGGAGGCTATGCTGCCCTATCTCAAGGATGCTTATGGCAATCCCCAATCTCTACACGATTGGGGAGATGAGGCTAGGGAAGCAATAGAGGATGCCCGGGGCAGGGTGGCCGCCCTCATCGGCGCTCAGCCGGGGGAGATTATCTTCACCTCCAGCGGCACCGAGGCCAATAACTTCGCTATCAAGGGGCTGGCCCTGGCTCAGCAATCTAAGGGCAAGCATATAGTTATCTCCGCTATCGAGCACTTCTCGCTATTGCATTCTGCCAGAACCCTGGAGAAATGGGGCTTCGAGCTTACCCTGGTCCCGGTGGATAGGTACGGGCTGGTAGACCACAAAGACGTAGCCAAAAGCATAAGGGAGGATACCATTCTGGTCTCGGTGATGCACGCCAACAGTGAAGTGGGCACCATCCAGCCCATCAGGGAGATAGCGAGGTTGGCAAAAGAAGCAGGGGCGATTTTTCACACTGACGCCGTGGCCACCACTGGTACCATCCCGGTGGATGTAAAGGAATTGGCAGTGGATGCTTTAAGCCTGGCTGGTAATCAGTTCTACGGGCCCAAAGGAGTCGGTGCCCTCTGGCTCAGGAAGGGGGTACGCATCATCCCCTTCCTCGATGGTGGGGTGCAGGAGGGGGGACGGAGAGCCGGGACCGAGAATGTGCCTGCAATCGTAGGCTTGGGAAAGGCTGCTGAACTGGCCAAAACAGAGATGGAGTCGAGGACGGACTGCCTCTCAGCTCTGCGCAACAGGTTGATTGAGGGCTTACCGTCCCGAATCGAGCATGCAATCCTCACCGGACATCTCACCCAGCGCCTCCCCGGAAATGCCAGCTTCTGTATCGAGTTCATTGAAGGAGAGGCAATGCTAATGCTTCTATCTAGCAAGGGTGTCGCCGCCTCCAGTGGCTCGGCCTGTACCTCGAGGGTGCTCAAGGCATCCCATGTTCTCACCGCTATGGGGATTCTCCCTAAGATAGCACAGGGCTCGCTACTCTTCAGCTTCGGTCTGGATAATACCGAGGAAGATGTTGACTATGTATTAGAAGTGCTACCACCCATCGTTGATAGGCTGCGGCAGATGTCACCACTATATTCCAAATTCTTGAAAGGAGAAAGGGGAGGGAGATAAGATGCCTGTTTACAGCGAGAAAGTGATGGAGCACTTTATGAACCCCCGCAATGTGGGGGAGATTGAGAACCCAGATGGCATCGGTGAGGTGGGAAACCCTGTTTGTGGGGATATGATGACCTTCTACATCAAGGTCGACGATAACCGTCTCAGCGATGTCAAGTTCAAGACCTTCGGCTGTGGGGCAGCCATCGCCGTTTCCAGTATCGTGAGCGAGATGGCTATGGGAAAGACGCTGGAGGAGGTGAGAAAGATAACCCCAGCACTGGTAGCTCAGGAGCTAGAAGGGCTGCCTAAGAACAAGTATCATTGCTCCAACCTCGGCGCTCAAGCCCTGAATAAGGCTATTGATAACTACCTGAAGAAGCAGGGCAAAGCGGTGGAAAGCAAAAAGAGGAGGAAAGATGAAAAGGAGTGAAGAGCCAAAGAGCAAGGAGAAGAAGTGTTTTTGTCCCTACTGTGAGGAGGAGCTGATTATATCTGTTCTACCTTACTGCCAGCCTTGTGCCGTGACCCTGCGCTACTGCATGAGGTGCCAGATAGCAGTGGTAAGAGAGGCGACGGCCTGTCCCCAGTGCGGGGGCGAGCTGGAATGGAAATAAGGGAAACTGCCATGCCAGAAAAGGTTACCCTGGTGGTATTCAGCGGGGAGATGGACAAAGCTCTGGCTGCGTTCAACATAGCTATAGGGGCTGCCTCTATGGGGATGGAGGTGAGCATGTTCTTCACCTTCTGGGGACTCAACATCATCAAGCGGAATGAGGGCAGCATCCACAGCAAAGGGATAATGAGAAAGATGCTCAATTTCATGAACCGGGGTGGCTCCAAGAGGTCGCCTTTATCCAAATTTCACATGCTCGGCCTGGGCACGTGGATGATGAAGCGACTGATGAAGGATATCAACTTCCCCCAGCTTGAGGAGCTGATGGCCATGGCTAAAGAGATGGGGGTTAAATTTATAGCCTGCACCACCTCTATGGGGATTATGGGAATCTCCAAGGAGGCTTTCATCCCCGAGGTGGACAGTTTTGCCGGTGTGGTTACCTACTTAGCTGAGGCTAAAGAGGGAAAGGTAAATCTGTTTATTTAAGGAGGCGGGGCTATGAAGGCAGATGCCACCTTAGACTGCGTCGGATTATACTGTCCCATGCCCATTTTTCACACTGCAAACAAGCTCAAAGAGCTGGAGGCAGGGCAGGTGCTGGAAATTTTGGCCGACGACGAGGGAATCAAGGAGGACATGCCTGCCTGGTGCCGCGCCACGGGAAATGAGCTGTTAGGTATTGAGGA
>CAZQRE010000063.1:0-5713 GCA_964595695.1 uncultured Dehalococcoidales bacterium | reverse complement strand
AGGACATGCCTGCCTGGTGCCGCGCCACGGGAAATGAGCTGTTAGGTATTGAGGAGGAAGTCGGGGAATACAAGGTTTACATCAAGAAATCCAGGTAGGAAAGGAGAAACTAATGGAACTCAAAGGAAGCAGGACCGAGAAGAACCTGGAGGCTAATAATGAATCTTAAGGCTCTATATAAGTTAGGCTACGGTCTGTATATAGTATGCTCAAGAAAGGGAAACAAGCTCAACGGGCAAATCGCCAACACTGTGTTTCAGATAACCTCTGAACCGCCAACTATTGCCGTAAGCATCAACAAAAATAATCTAACCCACGAGTTTATCAAGGAAAGCAAGGTGCTGGCGGCATCAGTCCTCTCCCAGGATACACCCCTCTCTTTCATCGGTCACTTCGGCTTCAAGTCAGGCAGAGACATAGATAAGCTTGAGGGCATTAATTATAAAATAGGTGAGACGCAGGCCCCTGTGGTTACTGACAATACCCTGGCTTATCTGGAAGCCAGAATAGTTCAAGAAATAGATGTGGGCACCCATACTATTTTTATAGGAGAGCTCGTAGGGGCAGATGTTCTTAAGGAAGGCGAGCCTATGACCTATGCCTATTACCATCAGGTCAAGCGGGGCACCACTCCCAAGACGGCCCCGGTTTATGTTGAGGAGAAAAAGGTAGAAGCTATCAAAACACCAAAATACAAGTGTAGCGTTTGTGGCTATGTCTATGACCCGGAACTGGGAGACCCCGATGGCGACATAAAACCGGGAACGCCCTTTGAGGAAATACCAGATGACTGGGTGTGTCCCGTCTGTGGGGCGGCTAAGAGCCAGTTTGAAAAGGTAGAATAAAGGAGGTGATATAAAATGAAGCTGGACAACAAGACAGCCATTGTGACTGGAGCTAGAAGAGGCATAGGTCACGCTATAGCCCTAGCCCTGGCTAAAGAGGGAGCTAATGTCGTGGTAAGCGACATCAGCCAGGAGGATTGTCAGACAGTAGTTACTGAAATTGAAGGCCTTGGCAGAAGAGGGCTGGCGCTAAAATGTAATGTAGCTTCTAGGGCTGAAGTAGAAGACATGGTAAGAAGAACAGTGGCAGAATTTGGCAAAGTGGATATACTGGTAAATAATGCCGGGATTATAAGCTTTAAGCCCTTCCTTGAACTGACAGATGAGGATTGGGATAATACCCTGAACGTGAATCTTAAGGGTCAGTTTCTCTGTGCCCGGGCTGTAGCCAAAGAGATGGCCAAAAATAAGTGGGGCCGCATTATCAACATTGCCTCGATCTCTTCGGGAGGGTGTGGCATTGCCTTTCCTTTAATAGCTCACTATACTGCGTCAAAGGGTGGTGTTATAGCTCTAACTGAGGCACTAGCGGTGGAGCTCACACCACAGGGGATAAATGTCAATGCTATTTGTCCCGGGGCGATAGATACCGATATGGTTAAAGCAGTTAAAGAGAGCGGTCAGCTAGAGCAGATACTGCTCAGAATTCCCAAGGGCAGACTGGGGCAACCAGAAGATATTGCCAACTTGGCCGTGTTTCTGGCATCTGACGAATCCGACTATATAACTGGCGCTGCCATAGTCATTGATGGCGGTTGGCTAACCACTTAATAACCTATCACCAGTAAGTAAATCCGGGGAAGGAGGTAGAAAACATGACCATACAAAAGCAGGTCTACAGGTGCAATGTTTGTGGTAATATAGTAGAAGTATTACACGCCGGGAAAGGGGAACTGGTCTGTTGCGGACAGCCGATGGAGTTACTGCAGGAGAAAGCCACTGATGCTGGCCTGGAAAAGCATGTCCCTGTCATAGAAACAACCGATAGAGGAATAAAAGTCAAGGTTGGTGATGTTCCTCACCCCATGGAGGAAAAGCACTACATAGAGTGGATAGAGGTAATTACCGATGGTGGGAGTTGCCGACAGTTCCTCAAGCCAGGAGATAAGCCGGAGGCAGAGTTTGAAAGCAGGCTGCAAAAGGTAGCCGCCAGAGAGTATTGCAGCATTCACGGCTTGTGGAAATCTGGCTAAAAATTTTACATAAACAAAGAATAAAATAAAGGAGGCGAAAAATGGACTTCAGTAATCCTTTTGGAACTATGGTGCCCCGAAAGATGAATGCCGCTGAGCTAGCCAGGGCTATAATGCAGGATATAGCTGCCGAGCTGGATGCTGTTGCTGTCTACCAAGCTCACATTGACGCTACTGATGATGAGCGGGCTAAGAAAGTACTGGCTCACGCTCGAGATGATGAAAAGGAGCATGTAGGGGAATTTCTAGCGCTACTGGAGATTCTCGACCCCAAGCAGGCGGACTACATCAAGAAGGGGAAGGTAGATATTGCTAAATTATTAGAGGGGAAGTAGTCCTGTTAGAGGTAGTGCTAGAACCGAGCACACCGAGGTTGACCACTCAATCAAGATGGCTGATATCAAGGTTGAGAAGGAAGTGGCTCGTGGCTATGACCACGCCCCAGGGGGGTTGCAGAACTAAAGAGGAATCAGGATATGTCGCATTTATCGCTGCCTTTTGAGTCGAGATATTGGCCTGTAAAGAAGCTCTTTGATATCTACGAGAGGTCGATAAGAGAGCCAGAGGAATTCTGGGCAGAACAAGCACGCCAGCTGGATTGGTTCAAAACCTGGGACAAGGTGCTGGAGTGGCAGCCCCCATTTGCTCGGTGGTTTGTCGGTGGGCAGCTTAATGCTTCATATATATGTGTCGACCGTCATATTAAGACCTGGCGCAGAAGTAAGGTAGCCATATATTGGGAGGGTGAACCAGGAGATGTTAGAGTCCTTAGCTATTCAACGCTATACGGTGAGGTCAACAAGTTTGCTTCCATCCTGAGAAGTGCCGGGGTGACAAAAGGGGACAGGGTAGCCCTGTACCTTCCTATGATACCTGAGCTCCCCATATTTATGCTTGCCTGTGCTAGGCTCGGGGCTATACACACCGTCATTTTTTCAGGCTTCAGTGCTCAGGCTCTGGCCGATAGGCTCAATGACATAGAAGCCAAATTGCTGGTAACCGCCGACGGTGGATTCAGGAGAGGAAAGGTCGTGCCCCTCAAGGAGATAGCGGACGATGCTGTTGCTCTGAGCCCCTCGGTGGAAAAGACTATTGTAGTAAGAAGAACAGGCAAGCCGGTGGCTATGAAGCAGTCGAGGGACTTCTGGCTTCAGGACCTGCTGGAAACGGCAGAAGCCCGGGTTGAACCTGTGCCGGTAGAGTCGAACCACCCGCTCTACATACTTTACACATCAGGTACCACAGGTAAGCCTAAGGGGATAGTTCACAGCACTGGAGGCTACCTTGTCCAGAACTACTGCGCCTACAAGTGGGTCTTCGACCTGAAAGAAGAATCGGTCTACTGGTGTACCGCTGATGTGGGCTGGGTTACCGGACATAGTTCGATAGTCTATGCCCCTCTAGCCCACGGTGCCGCCATTGTTCTCTACGAAGGGGCACCGGATTATCCCACGCTCGACCGGTGGTGGGACATAATCGAGAAATATGGGGTTACTATATTCTATACCTCCCCCACCGCTATCAGGATGTTCATGAGATATGGTGAAGATTGGCTAAAGAAGCATGACCTGAGCAGCCTGGAGCTATTAGGGAGTGTCGGTGAGTTCATTAACCCAGAAGCCTGGCTATGGTATTACCAGCATATAGGGGGTGAGAGGTGCCCCATAGTTGATACCTGGTGGCAGACCGAAACCGGTGGCATTATGATATCACCCACCCCCGGGATAGAATGTGTGCCACTAAAGCCCGGCTCAGCAACCTTCCCTTTGCCAGGAGTAGACGCCGCTGTGGTCAATGAAAATGGTAAGCCGGTCAACGCCGAAGAGCGAGGACTTCTGGTGATAAGGAAACCGTGGCCAGGGATGCTTCTTGGCATCTACGGCAACCCGGAGCGGTATAAAGAGGCTTATTGGTCAAGATTTCCAGGTATGTTCTACACCGGCGACTACGCTATAAGGGATAAAGATGGATACTTCTGGATTCTGGGGAGGGCTGACGACATACTTAAAATTGCCGGGCATAGAATAGGTACTGCTGAGCTAGAGGATGCCGCAGTCTCCCATCCCCAGGTGGCTGAGGCAGCAGTGGTGAGCAAGCCAGACCCGGTGAAAGGCGAGAGCATCGTAGTTTTTGCTATACTTAAAGAGGGGAACACTCCCTCGGCAGAGCTAAAGAAAGACCTGACCGGCCACATGCGGCGCATGGTAGGACCAATAGCCACCCCTGATGAGATATATTTTGTTTCCAAGCTGCCCAAGACAAGGAGTGGCAAGATAATGCGACGCGTTCTAAAGGCAGTGGCTAATGACGTTACTATCGGTGACCTCACCACATTGGAGGATGAAGCTTCCATCGAGGAGATAGTCAGAGCTTACCAGGACCTTAAGAAAGTAGAGGAGACGAAGTAGGACACTGTAGCGTCAATTCATTTGAGGTGATGGAGATAACCTCGACATTGGGTTGGTCTAAGAGCATAGCACCGCCGGAGGCGGCTATGATACCTGGTATCCCATAGAGAACATAAACCGCCAGTCTACCAACTGCCTTAACCTCAACGATTTGAAAGCATTGTTTAAGATAGTAAAAGAAGTCTACCAGCACAAAAGCCTGCTTCAGGTCTATCACTAGTCCTGCGAATGGAGTGAGATTTGAGAGCGATCAATATTGCACAGTCGCTTGTTTTGTTACCTAATATGACATCCTATGCATTTTGTCCGACATTTTTTATCAGTAGACCGCATAGCTATCTCGAGAACCGACTCCTGCTCCTGAAGCTATCCACTCATCATAACGAAGGGGATTTTAACACACTGTTTGAGATACAAGGGCAACTTTGAGGAGATAGTTACCATGTTTATATACCTCAGCTTCGGGGAAGAGAGGGGCAGGTTTATTGGGATGTCAGATTCAGACGGTAAGGTGCTGGAATCGTTCGTTTTATATACATTTCTATCCTCAAAATGATATAATGTCTACACAAACCAATGAATATTTTCAATATTAGCTAGGCTAAATGTATTTAGGGTTAAGTAATCACAAAAACCGGAACTGTGAGCAATATTAGGAGGAGAAATAAGATGGCAGATCAATTGGTTTATGAAGACAGATACTTCCAAATCTTCAGTCCTGAATTTCCTCTTAACTGCAGAGATGACGGAGGTCATTTGGTACTGAGGAAGAAGAAAAAGGTCACTGACAGATCAGATATGACTTACCAAGAGGCAATAGACTTCATGCGGATATCAATGGCTGTTGGCAAAGCGATGTATGAAGTCTTGGGAATCGAAAGAATGAATTACGAAGATCTAGGGAATTGGGGCTTTGATGATCCGGGAGGAGCGAAAATGCACCTGCACTTCTTTGGACGGTCGAGAGAGCAAATCCATCAAATTAGAGGCCATCACATGTTCTTGTATCCGAAGGGTCACAAAATATTTCAGGGTCACTTAAAAGCATTCAGTGATGCAGAGGTTAAGAAATTAAAAGCCAAGATCGAAGATATTTTAGAGGAAGAGAAATATCTGAGAATGGCAGAACTAGCGGCAATATAAGATTACATCTATACAACTATTGGTTGACACTGATTTGGACGGCACCTAAGAGAGGAACTGAAGTGTTAACTATCCATAGCCACATAGACATCGCTTACTGAAACATTTCGCAACAAGCCAAAGT
>CAZQRE010000062.1:0-5783 GCA_964595695.1 uncultured Dehalococcoidales bacterium | reverse complement strand
AGGGCAGTAATAATTAGGGGTTTTAAGAGGGTGGTTAGCTACTCTAAAGAAATCACTTCCCCCTTCCACTTTAAAGGACTAAATAGTAAAGGAGAGTCAAAGAGAGGCGAAGCCTCTCTTACACAACCAATCCCCCCTCCCTTGTAAGGGAGGGGGATAAAGGGGGTAGGTTGCTAAGTAAATATCTAAGGGGGATAGGGTTCAGGTGAGCAACATTGAAGTAATCGGGCTGGGAGCGCTGAATATGGACTATCTATATAAGGTAGAGCGCATCCTTGATGATGGAGAGGCAGTAGTAAGCAAGTCAATATTATCCCCCGGTGGCTCAGCCGCCAATACAATTTATGGTCTAGCCAAGCTTGAGACGAGCACTGGCTTTGCCGGTGCTGTTGGCGATGATGCTGAAGGTAAAATAATGCTCGAGGATTTCCAAAAAGTCGGGGTAGATATTAGCCAAATCAGGGTAAAACATGGGGTGAAGACAGGCTCAGTATTGTGCCTTAGTGATAGGCTTGGCCAGCGTTCTCTCTATGTTGTGCCAGGAGCTAATAGCCTGTTAACTGCGGATGACTTAGATTTGGATTATATAAATCAGGCAAAAATCCTACACGTTTCTTCCTTTGCCGATGACAGGCAGTTCAAGATATTACTGGAGCTAATAGAGAGATTAGACTTATCCACCAAGGTTAGTTTTGCCCCCGGAGCACTATTTGCCATTAAGGGGCTTAAGGCTCTGACCCCAATTTTAGACAGGACCAATGTTCTTTTTGTAAATAAGAATGAAATACAGCAATTGACTGGCAAGGACATTATTTCGGGAGCTGAAAGCTGCCTCAGGCAGGGCTGCCGCACTGTTGTGGTTACCTTGGGTAAAGGAACCAGGTTAGAATTAGGCAAAGGAGTCGGTCACAGAACAGTTACCGCTACCGGTTACATTAGAGATATTGAGAATGAATACGTAATTGAGCCCAGTAAGCAAAATAAAGTATCTGCAACAGATACTACCGGTGCTGGCGATGCCTTCGCCAGCGGATTTCTCTATGGATTACTTAAAAGAAAAGGACTATAAGAGTGTGGATTTTTAGGTAACATTGTAGCCCGTTTCTCTATTGCTAAGCTAGGTACAAGGCAAGGTCTCCCCACCGTTAACGAACTAGCTCAGCGCTACCAAGAGCTTTATGGTAAATATTTAGATTAAGAGATCTATCAATTAGATAATCTATAGTATATAGAGAAAATTCGTTGCTTATCCTACGGAACTCTGAGCACCTCATTATGCTCACCTACATTGCGTAGAATTAGAGTGTCATCTCTGTACTCAAATGACAAGCGGATTGACTTACTAGCCCTTGCCTCCCATATACCACTTGTACCCTCTATTTTTTTGACCCGAAGGCTTGGATGTCGAATATTATTGACTAAAAAGGAGAGCGCCTTCTCGACCGCTCTCCTTTGTCGCCGATTTAATTTTTGATACGCCTTTTCAAATCGTCCTGTCCACGCTATTTTCATTCTGGCATTCTATGACCTCAACTCGGCGATCAGAGCATCTACCGAATCAAATGTCTTTAGCCGCCCCATTCTTATGTCCTCATCTGCCTCACGCTCACCCTCCTGCCATTCCCTTGTCCAAAAGTATGCTTGATCCCTATCTACGAGTTTCTGTACAACTACGCTTATAGTTCCATCCTCAACCATAAATCTAAGATAGTCCCCCTCTTGAATTTGGGCAGCTTTGCGCAAAGAGGAAGGCAACGTAATTTGACCTCGACGTGCTACTTTAACAGTCTCACTCACCATGAAAGCACCTCCCCCCTTGTCATTTGCCTGAATTTCCGTAATTCCATTTTTCCACTTTTCCTAATATAGCATATCTGCAACACTTTGTCAATACTTCAACGGCTAATTTTATCGATATTCAGACAAAATGCCCCTTGAACAAATCAGCTCAGCGCTACCAGAAGCTTTATTCACAACAACTGTAAGGTCTACTTCTTAGCTGACTTGCCCTTAGCTTTCCCAGTCTTGGCTTTTTCTTCCACCGGTTTGCCCAGGATTTCATCCACGAGCCCATACGCTACTGCCTGTTGAGGGTTGAGGTAAAAATCCCGTTCGGTATCATGGGCTATTTTTTCCAGCGATTTACCGGTGTGTTTAGCTATAATGCTCCGGATCAGTTCCTGCATCCGCATAATCTCACGAGCTGCAATTTCTACATCGGCTGCCTGCCCCTGAGCACCACCAAACGCCTGGTGCAAATGGATAGTAGAGTTAGGTAAGGCATAGCGTTTACCTTTAGCCCCAGCACAAAGGAGCAGTGTCCCCATACTGGCCGCCAGTCCAACACAGATTGTAGACACATCAGGACGTATAAGCTGCATAGTGTCGTAAATAGCAAGGCCAGCGCTGATAATGCCACCGGGACAGTGAATATAGAGGCTTACATCTTTGTCCGGGTCTTCTCGCTCCAGATAGAGAAGCTGAGCAACAACAACGTTAGCTACCTGGTCATTAATCGGCATACCTAACATGACAATACGCTCTCTTAAGAGCAGCGAGTATATATCAAAGGCTCGCTCCCCCCTGGCTCCACTTTCAATCACCATAGGTATAACATTCATCGGTTGGTTATTCATTTTTTGCCCCTCCTTTGGTACCATTTTACATCCGTATTTGAACCTTTAGCTATCTCCACTAGCTGCTGTATAGTTTTCCGTGTGGTTAATAACTCCTTGATTGACTCCCTGGACTGTGGCCTATTGAGAAATTTCTGTATCTCGTCTTTATTCTCAGCAGCACTTTTGGTCATGTTTTCAATCTCAGCCTCTATCTCGGAATCAATAACTTCAATTTTTTCCTCCTCGACAATCTTGCCTAACACAAGGGACCGGGTTACTCTCTTGGTAGCTAACGGATGTAGCTCTTCCCGTAATTCCTGCTTTGTCTTGTTAATACTTCCAAGATATTCCTCCAGACCCTGCTCACCCATCTGTAAGCGCTGGAGGCGCTGGCTGAGAAGTCGGTCAATTTCCCGCTCTACCAAAATTGGTGGGAATTCTAGCTTGGCAATGTCAACTACAGCTTCAATTACCCTTTCCTCAAAATCTATCCTGGCTTTCTCCTCAGCTCTGAGCTTCAGGTCAGCGGAGACCTGCTCCCGGAGCAAGTCCAGGCTTTTGAAGTCAGGGTTAAGCCCTCCAGCAAATTCATCATCCAACTCAGGCAGTCTCTCCTGTTTTATCTCGGTAACTCTCACTTTAAACGAAGGCTCCTTCCCCACCAACTCAGCTTTAGGAAAATCCAGAGGAAACTTGAGCTTGAACTCCCTGTCCTCATTCCTTTTCATCCCTAGTAACTGCTCAGCAAACCCCGGTGCCGGGGAAGGTAGGTCATGAACAACCCGATATTGAACTCCTTTCTGATTGATAAACGGCTTATCCTCTATATCGCTCTCAATATCTAAAACTACTAAATCGTCAAACTCTACCGGACGCTCTACCGGCTCCCAGGTAGCCTGCCGATGGCGTAGTTGCTCTATGGCGGCATTAATATCATCCTCGGTTAATTCTACAGGTTCTGGCGTAACTCGAATATGATGGTAATCGCCAAGTTTAATTGTCGGCTTTAGCGGCACGGTTGCCTTAAATACTACCGGGTCAGTTTGAGCTATCTCAATATGTGGCCGAGCGATAGCCTCAATTTCCTGCTCTTTAATAGCTTTCTCATAAGCTTCAGGAAGCAGGCTATCTAGCGCATCCTCAAGGAGGCATTCCTTCCCTATATAGCGTTCCAGTATCTCTCGCGGTGCCTTTCCTTTACGGAAGCCAGGGATATTCGTTTTCTTAACCAGGCGGTAGTAGGACTTGTCTAAGGACTCCTCTACCTCAGCAGGCTCCATCTCAATGGTCAAAAATACCTGGCTATTTTCTGTTTTCTCCTTGGTTACTTTCACTATTCCTCCCGCAGACGCAGGTGTAATTCAGCCAGCTGCTCCTCGGTAACTGGCGAGGGGGCATTAAAGGTTAAATCAACAGCACTCTGACTCTTGGGAAAGGCAATCACCTCTCTGATAGTTTCCTCCCCAGCCAGTAGCATCACAAGGCGGTCAATGCCGGGGGCGATACCACCATGAGGAGGGGCACCGTAGTCGAAAGCCTCCAGCAAATGCCCAAAACGTTCGTCAACTTCTTCATCACTATAGCCCAGTAACCTAAATATCCTCCTCTGAAGATGGCTGGTATAAATCCTAATGCTGCCACTGGAGAGTTCGCAGCCATTACATACTATATCATAATGCTTAGCCCGAACTTTTTCAGGAGCACTATCTAGCAAGGGCACATCCTCATCCTTAGGCGCAGTAAATGGATGATGCATCGACTCCCATTGTTTCGTCTCTTCATTCCACTGTAACAACGGATAATCCACAATGAAGGTAAAGGCAAGGAGATTAGGCTCAGCCAGTTTGAGCCGATGCCCCATCTCCCGGCGCAGCTCACTCAGTGCCGTATTAACTAGCTTACTTTTTTTGCCGGCAATAATAAGCAGAAGGTCTCCCATGTCTGCTCCCAAACGCTCTGCCATTTCTTTAACCTGGTCTAAAGCCAGAAATTTAGCCGCTACCGACCTTACCATCTCACCAGTCAGGTCGTTTAGACTACCAGCGCCGCCAACCAGTGCCATAGTTACTAAACCTTCAGCCCCGAGACCCTGCACCATCTTATTCAGTTCATCAAGCTGACGGCGTGTATAAGTAGCACAGCCGGGAGCACATAAACCCTTTACCTTGCCTCCACTAGCGATAGCAGAACGAAAAATAGAGAAGCTAGACTGAGCGACAATATCTGATAGGTCTCTTATCTCCAGACCAAAGCGCAAATCAGGTTTATCCGTGCCATAACGCTCCATTGCCTCAGCATAGGTAAGGTGTGGAAAAGGTTTTATCAGCCGCATTTCAGGTTTAATCGTTTCTACCATAGAGGTGAAAAGCTCCTCAAGCAGGCTGAGGATATCCTCTTCTTCAACGAAGCTCATTTCCAGGTCAAGCTGAGTGAATTCAGGCTGGCGGTCAGCGCGTGTGTCCTCATCACGAAAGCATCTGGCTATTTGAAAATATTTCTCCACGCCGGCTACCATTAATAATTGCTTGAGTTGCTGTGGAGACTGAGGTAGGGCATAGAATTTGCCGGGGTGAAGACGGCTAGGCACAAGGTAATCACGAGCCCCCTCAGGGGTACTCTTAATCAGGATAGGTGTTTCTATCTCGATAAATCCCCTGGCATCCAGGAAATCACGAATGAATTTCACCACTTTGTAGCGAAGGATGAGGTTTTTCTTCATCCTTTCCCGGCGCAGGTCAAGGTAGCGATACTTGAGACGAAGGCTTTCCTCCACCTCAGTATCTTCATTTATATAGAAGGGTGGTGTTTTTGATGGATTAAGTATATCAGTATTATGGGCAATAACCTCAATATCACCGGTGGGCAATTTAGGGTTCTCAGTTCCCGGAGGGCGGGGGGCAACCTCGCCACTAACCCTGACCACATATTCATTGCGCATCTCGCTGGCTATATCATGGCATAGCTTTGATACTTCGGGATTGAATACCACCTGAACTATACCTTGTCCGTCCCGCAGGTCAATGAATATTAGCCCCCCATGGTCTCGGCGTCGGTCAACCCAACCAGCCAGGGTTACCCTGGCACCGACATGATTTTTGTTCAGTTCACCGCAGCTATGAGTTTTGAGCAAAAGCGCCTCCTAGACACATTATAGCTGATTATAGC
>CAZQRE010000061.1:0-5800 GCA_964595695.1 uncultured Dehalococcoidales bacterium | reverse complement strand
GGGTGGGTGGCTTCCTCAACACCCCACCCCTCTACTGCCCCAGTGTGTCGGTGGCGAGCAAGTAATAGCACCAGTAATTGAGGTGGGGAGGAGGCTGAAGTGAACTGGTTTGAAAGACATCTGAACTGGAGTCTATTGTTTGGTATTATTGTTGCTCCTTTCCTTCTTTTCTGGATTATCTTTGGTATAGTAAACTTGATTCTTCTTTTTTCTCCTTATGTTGGTGCATTGATTGGTAGTTATGTTGTGCCAGCATCAACCGTCCTGTATATTCTAATACCTATTGTCACGATAGCATGGTATATAAGAGAAAGAAGAAAGAAACACTGATCAGAAGTAGGAGTCTCGAAAGCATAAAAAGATGACAGAGATTGACCTCTTTCAACGAGAAATTGCCGATAAGTTGACTGTGTTATTAGTTAAGCAAGGCTATAAACCTGAAGTGAAAGCTCCGTGGTCGGCATTTAGCGGATATGGACGGCGAATCTACTCTCCAAAGGTGGACATTGCTGTCGGCCCTTTTGCGATAAAGAGACGCTATGAAGACGAGTATGACCGGATGGTCAATAGTTATCATCGGTTAATAGATACTTGGATTGATATGTTTCGGCAGAACTGGCAGAGTGTCATAGGGGACAGGTACTGGAGAGTACCGCTTCATTCACCATCAGGGTGTAGAGACTTCATTGAGCACAGCGCCAATAGAAACGCTAGGTGCTTTATTGCGATTGAAATAGAAAATGAAAATAGCAGAAAGCACTTGATGGGCTCCATCATTAATGCGGGAGCTCTGGGTCGGCTGGGTATTTTGGTAGCATGGCAAGAAAAGGTATTGCGAGCAGCTATCCGTATGCGAGCTTATTTTGACTTCTTGCAAGAAGCAGAAAAAAGAACTTTTAACATGAACAATGTGATTGTGCTAAGTAGAAACCAACTTGCCGACAGTTTAGGTCGTGTCCCTACATAACATTTTGCGCGAAGCTGCTAAGAAGCTAATTTGGTCTACTTAGAGTAAAGGGCGTTTAAGAGGGGCGAAGCCCCTCTAAAGAAATAATCTTCCCCTTCCCCTAGAATAGGAAGAGGCATTCCTTGCATGAAGGGGATAAAAGGGGATGGGGTTACCTATAACCAGAAACAAGGAGAGGTGTAGTGAAATGAAAGATTTAGTTAAGCTTTGTGCCCGACCCAAACTTAATTCGCCCAATATGCTGGCTGCCTGGCCCGGCATCGGTAATGTGTCAATTATTGCCGCTACCTATCTGAAAAGAAAGCTGGACTTCAAGGAATTGGGCGAGGTTGAGGCTTCTTACTTCTTTGACCCCATCGGGGTATCGGTTAGAGATAATGTGGTCGAGGCGCCACAGTTCCCGCAGAACCAGTTCTACTACTGGAAAAACAAGGGTGGGGGGAGTGATCTAATACTATTTATAGGTGAGGACCAACCAGCGGCTAAGGGATATGAGCTGGCTAATTGTGTCCTTGATGTGGGAGAAAGGTTTCAGATTAAAAGAATATATACCTGTGCCGCAGCTCTGACCCACATCCATCACAGTGAACAGCCCAGAGTCTGGGGAGTAGCCACCAATCAGCATGTGACCGATGATTTGAGAAGGTATGATTTGGTGCAAAGGGGCAATCTTCAAATCGCAGGCTTGAACGGGTTAATGTTGGGTGTCGCCAAAGAGAGGGATATTGAGGGTGTTTGTCTGCTGGGTGAAGTGCCCACTTATGCCACCCGAATACAGAACCCGATGGCTGCTCTAGTTGTGCTGAAGGTTCTGACCAGAATGCTAGATGTTGAGATTGACCTGGCTGAGCTGGCACAGCTAGCTATGGAGATGAAAGAGAGAATGAAGCAAGTAGCGGCTAAAGCTATGGGAGAGTATATAGACTATTTCACCGAACCTATCTGGGAGCACGGGGGGGAGGAAGAGGAAGAGGATGATGAAGAGAATTAGGAGCCCACTATGTCGTGGCCCATTGAGAAGACCATTGCTGAAATAGGTAACTGCGACAAGCCGTTACGTAGTTCAAGGTTGATTGAGCTATCAAACCTAAACTCAGAAGAGCTGGAGTTTCTGGAACGGGCATGGGCAGTAATTGAGCCCAAACGGCGACAGCAAATTATTAACCGACTGTTTGAGCTGGCTGAGGATAACTTTGAGCTCAACTTTGATAGCATCTTCACCAGTTGCCTGAAAGACCAGGATGCTGAGGTGCGGAGCAAGGCTATTGAAGGTCTGGGGGAAAGTGAAGAGGCATCTCTGATTAACCCGCTAGTTAATCTGCTGGAGCGGGATAGCTCGGAGGAAGTCCAGGCGGTGGCAGCTATCGCTCTGGGCAAGTTCGCCATGCTAGCCGAGCTTAAAAAGCTACGCTCCTGCCACACATCCAAGGTATGCCAGGCTTTGCTTGCCGTAATTGATGATGGAAATAAGCCCATAGAGGTTAGACGCCGTGCCCTGGAGGCGGCTGCCCCATTAAGCCTGCTCCGGGTGAGGAAAGCTATCATGGAAGCCTATCAAAGTCATAATTCTAAGCTTAGAGCCAGTGCTATTTATGCTATGGGTAGGAACTGCGACCGCTCCTGGCTACCTATGCTGCTAAATGAGCTAGGTAGTGCTGACCCCGAGATGCGCTATGAAGTCGCCGCCGCCTGCGGTGAGTTAGGGGAAGGAGAAGCGGTACCCTATCTCATAGCGCTTATCAATGACCCCGATGTTGATGTCCAGGTCGCTGCTATCCAGGCGCTAGGTAAGATAGGTGGCGCTGAAGCTAAAGAATGTTTAGAGCTGTGCCTGAATAATCCCAATGAGGTAATCCACCAGGCAGCAGAGCAATCCCTACAAGAGCTAGGGGCAGAGCAAGACCCTTTCTCTTTCCGGGTTTGATTACCTTGAGGATAATATGATTATTGGCAGCAAGATTAAGCTTCGTGACAAAAGATTAGCTGATGCCCTAGACGACTACACCTGGCGAACCGACCCTGAGCTAACTCAACTTGATGCCGCTCCACTACTAACAATTACCTTCCCACAGTATCTATTAGAGTATACTAGCGAACTGTGCTACTCTTCCTTAACTAGACACCGGTTCTCTATACAAACTCTGGACGGTAAGCACATTGGCAACTGCGTATATTATGATATTAATGAGACTAAAGGCGAAGCCGAACTGGGTATCATGATAGGTAACCGTGACTATTGGGATAGGGGCTATGGTGCTGATGCCGTAACCACCCTGCTCAGCTATATTTTTCACCAGACAAAACTTAACCGAATCTACCTGAAGACCATGGAGTCAAACCGCCGGGCGCAGAAATGCTTCCAAAAATGTGGCCTCACTCCATATGGTCACCTGAATAGGGATGGATATAGTTTTGTGCTTATGGAGCTCCACCGTAAGCAGTGGCAAGAAAATAATCCAAGTAAAGTAGGCGAGTTTTAGAGGGGCGTAGCCCCTCTAAAAAATTATCTTCCCCTTCCCCTTATCAAGGGGAAGGGGATAAAGGGGATAGGGTTACCAAATATCCTCTATTTAGCTGGCTGGACTGCCTCTGGGTGGTAGAACGACAATAGCCATTCCTGATACTGTCTTTTCTCCCTTCTCATTCTCTACCCAGAGGTTACACTCCACATAGTGCTGCCCATGTTCAACATACTTCTTACTTACCCTTCCTCGGCAGGTGAGAGCCTCACCGGGGAAGTTCATACTTTTATAGCTGCAACTCAACTTCCTGAGACTGCCCTGCTCCCCTATCCAGCCAGTTATTAGCTGACCGAGGAAACTACCTACCAGTTGACCATGGACAATAACACCAGATAGTCCTCGGCTTTGAGCGAAGTCTTTATCATAATGAATGGGGTTGTAATCACCTGATGCCCCGGCCCACATCACCAGCTGACGAGTGGTAGGTTGCTTGACCAGAGGGGTGATTTCACTACCTACAGCTACATCTTCGTAATAGAGTTGCTCAGTCATATCCTGTCCGTCTAGTAGCCAATAACCATTTGGCGGCACTTGGCTACCAGCTCCTGTCTTTGGTTCTTATATGTGGTCTCAAAGGTTATAAATGCCATTTTGCCCATCTTGCCTTGCCGCTGGCGGATATTAGCGATTTTCGTGGTAACGGTTACTACTTCTCCCGGCCTGATGGGCTGATAGCACTCGAGGTCGGTAGCGCCATGAAGGACGGTCCCGTAAGGAATTGATTGTGACACCTGCTGCTGAATCTGTTCGAAACCTATAATCAGTATAAAGGTTGGGGGAGCAATAATGCCACCATACTGGCTCTTCTTAGCATATTCCTCATCCTGCCACAGGGGGTTGGGGTCGTCTATAGCCTGGACAAACCGCTGTATCATCCCCTTCTCAATTTCATATACCCTGGGCTCCCATTCCTCTCCAATTTTAGCCCTCACCCCGTCTATGCTCAATGGGTTCTCAGCCATTTACACCTACCTGTATTGGTCAGATTTAACTAATGGGAAAGTTAACGAAATCAAAAAAGTTTACCTTGATGTTACTAGGCGTGTCAAGGGAATGTACTCGTCCATATGAGTAGTGACACATCACCTCCTTCCTTGTCATTGCGAGCGAAGTGAAGCAATCCCACTCCTCTTCCCAGATTGCTTCGTCGCAAAGCTCCTCACAATGACGAAAAGGAGGGCGAAGCCGTGATAAACGACTCCACTGGTAACCAACAGTTGAGTTCCACTATAAATATGCTATTATACTGATAGCATTAGTCGGTAGTCATCTTTACCATCGGCATAATACTATTCTGAAGGAGTAGGCGAAGCTAAATGTCAATAAAAGCCATAGAGTGGCTTGATGACAGGGTAAAAATCCTTGACCAGACCAGACTTCCCCAGGAAGAGGTATATCTGGAGCTTAGCGACTACCAGAGTATAGCCTCAGCCATCGTAGAATTGAAAATCAGGGGGGCGCCGGCTATTGGGATAGTTGGGGCTTATGCAATAGCTTTGGGTGCCCTAAAAATTGAGTTTGCGCAAAAAGACAAATTCCTGGCAAGGCTCCGCATTATCATCCAGACCATCGCCGCCACCAGACCTACTGCCAGCAACCTCTTCCTGGCTATCGACCGAATGCAGAAAGTAGCCGAGGCTGGTGAGGATATAAAACAGGTTAAAGCGGCATTGGTTGATGAAGCGGTTAAAATACACGCTGAAGCGGCTGAGTTAACCATAAGACTCAGCCAGCATGGTACCGAGTTAATCCAGGACAATTTTACCATCCTGACCCACTGTAACACCGGAGCTTTAGCCACCGCTGGCTATGGCACAGCTTTGGGGGTAATTAAGCAGGCTAAAGAGCAGGGCAAAAATATCAAAGTTTTCGCTACCGAGACCCGCCCCCTGCTCCAGGGGGCAAGGCTAACTGCCTGGGAGCTAAAGCAGGCTAATATCCCATTTACCCTTATCACCGACTCTATGGCTGGCTACTTTATCAGCCGGGGAGAGGTTGACTGTGTCATTGTTGGCGCTGACCGGATTGTGGCTAATGGTGATACTGCCAACAAGATTGGCACCTATACCCTGGCGGTGCTGGCTAAGGAGAATG
Source organism: uncultured Dehalococcoidales bacterium (assembly GCA_964595695.1). Lineage (GTDB taxonomy): Bacteria > Chloroflexota > Dehalococcoidia > Dehalococcoidales > DAOVUZ01 > DAOVUZ01. The sequence continues at coordinate 217 of CAZQRE010000061.1, read as the reverse complement.
GCATCCCCTTCTATGTTGCCGCCCCCACCACCACCATTGACCTGTCCCTGGCTTCAGGCGATGAAATCCCGATTGAGCAGCGAAGCCCGGCTGAGGTAACCCACATTCAGGGGGTAAGCATCGCCCCTGAGGGCATTGAAGCCTTAAACCCCGCCTTTGATGTTACCCCCCACCGCTACATCACCGCCATCATCACAGAGGAGGGTATAGTAATGGA
>CAZQRE010000060.1:0-5821 GCA_964595695.1 uncultured Dehalococcoidales bacterium | reverse complement strand
AGCAAAACCAAGCCGATAGCAAGGGCTACCCAACCCCCCACCTTTAGCGACCCCCCAGACTGAGGGTGCGGTGGCCAATGCTCCAGATATTCCCTGACATCGGCGCGACCGGAAAGGGAATCGTAGTACCCCTTCTCCTCAATATGGCCCCAGATAACGGCGACTAAACCAACAAGGATAAACAAACCACCTATGCCCATCAGCACCAAGTAATCCGCATGTGGCATGTTAAAACCCTCCCTATAGAAGGAATATCACTCGTAATAACTATACGGCTTTTCAGCGCCGTTTTCAACCGCTATTATGTAATCTCAGCAGTAGCCCCAGCCGCTTCCAGCTTTTGTTTCATAGCCGCTGCCTCATCCTTAGTAACCCCCTCCCTCACTGCCTTGGGAGCACTCTCCACCAGGTCCTTAGACTCCTTCAGCCCCAAGGTAGTCAGCTCACGCACTGCCTTAATCACATTAATCTTATTAGCCCCTACCTCCTTGAGAACTACGTTAAACTCCGTCTTTTCCTCAGCCGCCGGAGCCTTAGCCTCAGCCGACACTGCCACCGTGGCTGCCGCCGGCACAGCGGCGCTAACTCCAAACTCAGTCTCCAGAGCTTTTACCAACTGTGATAGTTCAAGCACCGTCATATTTTTTATAGTAGCCATTATATCCTCAATGGCGGCTGATTTCTTCTCCCCCTTTACTGCCGGGGAAGCTTTCTGCTTGCTAACGGTGGCTTTCACTGCCTTTGGCTTTTCTACCGCCGGTGGCGCCGATGGCTGCTGTTCAGCCTCTACCTTCACCGCCTCAACCTTCACTTCCTCTACCTTCACTTCCTCTACCTTCACTTCCTCTACCTTCGCTTCCTCTACCTTCACTTCTTCTGCCTTCGCCTCCTCTGCCTTCACTTCCTCTGCCTTCACTTCCTCTGCCTTCACTTCCTCTACCTTCGCCTCCTCTACCTTCGCCGCCTCTACCTTCACCTCCTCTGCCTTCACCTCCTCTGCCTTGTTACCAGTGTCTTGCGTTGTTTCTAGTTCATTTTCCGACATCCTATTCTCCTTCCAGTTGTTGAATTCTAGCCTGTAGCATTCCGATAAACCCCCGTATCGGGGTGGTAAGACAACCAAGTAAAGCCAGGACGGGAATTTGCATCCCACCCACAACCTTAGCTAGTAATACCTCTCTTGATGGCAATACCGAAAGGGTCATCACATCCTCCACAGTAAGTAGACTGTCACCCAAAAAGCCTCCCCTAATACTTAGACTTGCTTTTGAAGTGCCAATGTAATCAGCCAAAGCCCTAGCCGGTTCAGTTATATCACCATAGCCAAAAGCAATAGCTACCGGACCCACGAAGAAGCTAGCCAGCTCATCCTTGCCTGCCCTTCCCGCAGCAAACCGGGCCAGGGTATTCTTCACCACTTTATACTCAATACCAGACGCTTTCAATCTACGACGCAAATCAGTTATCTCAGGAACTGATAGCCCCCGGTAGTCAGTTAGAATACCAATGCTACATTTAGAAAAAACCTCTTGTAGCCTGTCAATAGTTTGCGCCTTCTTTTCTCTAGACATCTTTCATTACCTCCTAACGACCACTGCTGAGCACTTATTTAAAACAATAAGTCCTTGTGCCTACTACACAAGGACCTAGCGAAGTCCCATCTTTCCTCGGCAGGCACATTAGTTTAAGCCTAAATCGGCACCCACTGTCTCAGGACAATACCAAACCCAGCCCAGAACTTATTAATTTATAAACAGAGCAAAATTACAAATTTCTCGTTATGACTATCCGTTGCCCCCACAATATCAACTGGAAGTTAATGACAGAGTTGCTTTTAGGTCAAGCCTTATACCGGGACCCATAGTAGTAGTTAAAAAGGCAGTCCTAACATACTGACCCTTGGCACCACTAGGTTTAGCCTTCACCACTGCCTCCACCACCGCCGTCAGGTTATCCATCAACTTATCGCTGTCAAAACTAATCTTACCCAAAGGGACATGAATGATAGCCGTCCTGTCCAGTCTAAATTCCACCCGACCTTTGCGGGCATCATCTATTACCCTGGGTAGGTCAGCCGCAGCTACCACCGTCCCTGATTTAGGGTTAGGCATCAATCCCTTCCTCCCCAAAATTTTCCCCAGCTTACCCACCTTCCCCATCAGGTCAGGGGTAGCAATAGCAGTATCAAAATCTAACCAGCCATCTTCAATCTTCTTAATTAACTCATCACCACCAACAAAATCAGCCCCGGCAGTGGCAGCAATTCTCTCTGCCTCACCCTGGGCAAAAACTAAAACCCTTACCCTCTTCCCCAGCCCGTGAGGGAGAAGAGCGACATCACGCACCTGCTGATTAGCATTGCGAGGGTCAACACCCATCCGAAGGTGAAGCTCAACAGCCTCGTCAAATTTGGCATGAGTCACCTTCTTAGCCAACTCAATAGCCTCCCGAGGCTCATAAGCCTTCGCCCTGTCTAACAGTTTAGCTGCTTCTTGATAGTTTTTACCGCGCCTTGCCATTTTTTACTCTACCTCAATTCCCATAGTTCGGGCTGTGCCCTCAATAATTCGCTCCGCCCCTTCAATACTATTAGCATTTAAGTCCTTAGCCTTAATCTGAGCTATTTCACGAAGTTTATCTCGAGATAAGATGCCTACTTTTTCATGACCGGCAGCACCAGCTCCCTTTTCCACACCTAATGCCCTCTTCAGCAAATCGGTAGTTGGCGGTGTTTTGGTAACAAAGGTAAATGACCTATCCTCAAAGACAGTTATTTCGACCGGAATAATAGACCCAACCTGAGTAGCAGTACGCTCATTATACTCCTTACAAAAGGCCATAATGTTAATTCCGTGCTGACCTAGAGCCGGACCTACCGGCGGTGCTGGGGTTGCCTTGCCGGCTGCAATCTGCAGTTTAATCACTGCTCTAATCTTTTTTGGCATCGTGTCTCCTAACCAGAAAATCTAAAATTAGAGCTTCTCCACCTGCAAGAGGTCAAGCTCCACAGATGTTTCGCGCCCAAAAAGGGATAGAAGCACCTTAACTTTACCCTTTCCCAGGCTTATATCATCCACTACCCCCACAAAATCAATAAAAGGACCGTCAATCACCCGTATACTCTGCCCTTTACGAAAGCCAACCTTGACCCTCGGTGCTTCGGCTGTCATCTGTTTCAAAATCTGACTAACTTCCTCTTCCCGCAACGGAACGGGCTTACCTCCACCACTAACAAAACCAGTGACGCCAGGGGTATTACGCACTACATTCCAGCTCTGGTCTGTCATCTTCATCCGAACCAGGACATAACCAGGCAATATTTTCTTAGTCACGTTACGCCTCTCTCCACCTCTAACCTCTATCTCCTCCTCAGTAGGTATAACAACCTCAAGGATCTCGTCTCCGATATCCATGACCTTCATGCGTTGCTCTAGATTCTTCTTAACTCGTTCTTCATGCCCCGAATAGGTATGAACAACGAACCATTCTTTTTGGTTCTCGTCCACAAATAACCTCATTCAAGTAGATACTTCAAAAAGCACGAAATCATCGCCTTCACTATAGCCCTTTAGCTCAATCTGGGAACCAGCCAATCTGCTATCTACCCAAAAAAACCTCATTGACAAGGCGAGTAAAACCGTAATCAACTGATCCCAGCACTAGACCGGCGACAATAGCAACAATCAACACCAGAAATGTCAAGTAAATAATCTCTCTTTTGGAGAGCCAAGTTACCTTCTTTAACTCGCCTATAGTCTCGCCAATGAAACTGAATCTTGAACTTTTCTTAGTAGTGTGATGTGTCATTGAAAAAAACCGCACGCCCCTTAATGGTGCACCACTATTTTATCTCCCTATGAAGTCTATAAACGCGGCAACGGGGGCAATATTTTCTAAGCTCCAATCTTTGGGAGTCATTCCTTCTGTTCTTAGTGGTAGTATATGTCCTCTCCTTACACTCAGTACAGGCAAGATGAATAATAACCCTAGCTTCAGCCTTCCTAGCCATAATCTACTCTATGATGCGGCTAATGCTGCCAGCACCTACCGTTTTGCCCCCTTCCCGAATAGCAAACCGCAGCCCCTTCTCTAGGGCTACCGGATAAATAAGTTTCACCTTCATTGTTATATTATCACCAGGCATAACCATCTCCACCCCTTCTGGTAACTCAATGCTTCCAGTAACATCGGTAGTCCTAATATAAAATTGAGGCTTATATCCGGTAAAGAACGGGGTATGCCTGCCCCCCTCCTCTTTACTCAGAACATACACCTCAGCATCGGCATAAGTATGTGGTTTAACCGAGCCAGGGGCAGCCAATACCATACCCCGCTCCACGTCATCCCGCTCTATCCCCCGGAGCAGGCAGCCAACAGCATCCCCCGGTTCAGCTTCATCCAGGATCTTATGAAACATCTCCAGGCTGGTAGCTACTGTCTTACGGATCTCATGGCGTAAGCCTACTATCTCAACCTCATCCCCGGGCTTAATCACACCCCTCTCAACCCTGCCTGTAGGCACAGTGCCCCGACCCTTGATACTAAAAACATCTTCCACTGGCATCAAAAAGGGCTGGTCTTTAGCCCGCACTGGAATAGGAATATAGTTATCTATAGCATCCAGCAAGTTCCAGATACCACCACACCACTGACAGTCTCTCTTGCCACAACCACATTCCAATGCTTTGAGCGCACTCACTCTCACCACCGGTATCTCATCCCCAGGGAAATTATACTTACTAAGCAGTTCCCTTACTTCCACCTCCACCAGTTCCAGAAGCTCCTCATCCTCCATTGCATCCACCTTATTGAGAGCAACCACAATGTAAGGCACCTCCACCTGACGTGCCAATAAGACATGCTCTCTAGTCTGAGGCATAGGACCATCTGGAGCACTCACTACCAGTATAGCTCCATCCATCTGGGCAGCACCAGTTATCATATTCTTAATAAAGTCAGCATGACCCGGGCAATCAATATGAGCATAATGCCGTTTTTCTGTCTCATACTCAATATGAGCAATAGCAATGGTTAACCCTCGTGCCTTCTCTTCGGGAGCATTATCAATGCTATCAAAAGAGCGAAAGCCAGTAGTGCCTCCCTTAGATAACACCAATGTCATTGCTGAGGTTAACGTCGTCTTTCCATGGTCAACATGCCCGATGGTGCCGACATTACAATGTGGTTTGGTCCGCTCAAATTTCTTTTTTGCCATTTCAAACCCCCTTCTTTATCCCGAGCCCACAATCAGATTCGAACTGATGACCCCGTTCTTACCAAGAACGTGCTCTACCTGCTGAGCTATGTGGGCACTGGTCCTATTATAACAGATTTTATAGTCCGTGTCTGGTCTAAGCTATTTCATATAAGATAGTGGAGGGGGCAGGATTCGAACCTGCGTAGCCCGTCAGGGCGGCAATTTTACAGACTGCTCCGATTAACCACTCCGGCACCCCTCCCCACACCACCACCAGCGCTAACCACCTCAGCCCGAGAGGGGACTCGAACCCACTAACCTACCGATTACAAGTCGGTTGCGCTACCATTGCGCTACTCGGGCACTATCGTTATCAGCTTTAGTAACGTGAGCTAATTAGGTAACCTATTATAGAAATGAATGATGTAAAAGTCAAGCTTGGCAGCCCAAGTAGTCCGGTAAGCAGAGTCCTCGACTACTTACCTTTTAGATTATAGCAGGCGGATGCCAACAAGGCAACACTTTCACACTTATTGACGTAGAACCTTACTCTTGCAGGTATTGACAAAAGCAAACCAATTACTTAAGCTGTGCGTAATGGAGTGAACCCTTGAAACTGGATAC
>CAZQRE010000059.1:0-5846 GCA_964595695.1 uncultured Dehalococcoidales bacterium | reverse complement strand
GGGTAACACCCAGGAGGGGCAACCCTACGGAAAGTGCCACAGAAACATACCGCCCCACTCAGGTGGGGTAAGGGTGAAATGGTGAGGTAAGAGCTCACCAGCGGCTGGGTGACCAGCCGGCTGGGTAAACCCCATCTGGAGCAAGACCAAATAGAGGGACAAAGGGACACCCGGCCCAGTCCCCGGGTTGGTCGCTTGACCCTGATGGTAACATCAGGGCTAGATAGATGGTCACCACTCCGATTTACTCTATCTACCAGTCGGAGTACAGAACTCGGCTTACAGGTTTACTTGGCCTGTTTTTCACGCAATCTCCCTTCAAGCATTCCCCCAATAAATGACCTTTTCATTCCCAGCTCGGGGTTGGGAAAAAAGGAGTAAGAACTAATAACCTACAGATTCGACCACAAAGCACATTAAAGGAGAGCAAGTCCAATGTCAAAAGCAATAAGAATTATGGTGGTAACCCTATTATTGGGGGCCAGCCTTGCCCTATCCTTTGGTGCTGGCTGTGCTATAGGTACCAGTGCTCCCCCAAACGCAGACCTGGGTCTGGATGTCGTGAAGGAAGCATGGGACATCATTTTCCAGGATTATGTGGACAGGGACAAGATTGATGCTAGCACACTGAGCCAGGCAGCTATCAAGGGTATGGTGGAGGCACTGGACGACCCCTACACCTCCTACTTGGATGCTGAAACCTACCAACTGGCCTTGAGCAGCCTGGAAGGGAAGTTTGAGGGTATTGGAGCTTATATAGGGGTTGAGGATGAGCAGCAAATCATTATTGCTCCCATTGCTGATTCACCAGCGGCTAAGGCAGGTATCAGGGCTGGCGATATAATACTAGAAATCAATAGCAAATCTACCTCAGGGATGAGCCTGGCTGAGACGGTGCTTAGCATCCGCGGTGCCAAGGGGACATCGGTCAGGCTGCTTATCCTTCACCAGGGTGAAACCAATCCTGAGGAAATTGAGATAGTTAGAGCTGAAATTGAGCTGCCCAGTGTTCACTTTGAGATGAGGGAGGACATCGGTTATATTAATATTACCTATTTTTCTAAGCGCACCAGCGAAGAGCTGTCCCCGGTGCTACAGAGCATAACCCAGGAAGCGGCGACGGGCATTATCCTTGACCTACGCAGTAATTCCGGTGGCTTACTTGAGGCAGTAGTTGATGTAGCTAGCTACTTCTTAACGGAGGGGATAGTCGTCAAAGTAGTGGATAATCAAGGAAAGTATACCCATTTGACAGTTAAGCCCAACGGAGTAGCTACTGACCTGCCCTTAGTCGTTCTAGTAGATAGCTACACTGCCAGCGGCAGCGAGGTATTGGCTGGAGCTCTTCAAGATTATGCTCGCGCCACTATCGCCGGCACCACAACCTATGGCAAGGGTAGTGTCAATATCCTGCACCAGCTTAAGGATGGTTCAGGGTTGTATATTACTACTGCTCGCTGGCTCACCCCCAATGAGCGCCTCATAGAAGGTAAGGGGATAGAGCCAGACCCAGGCTGTGAACTTGAGCTTGAGGGAGAAGATGCCATCGGGTGGGCTATAGACTACCTGAAGAGCAATGGGCAATAAGTTGGTGTTGAAATTCGTGAGATTAGCAGCCCAAGGTAAACAAATTAGTCATTAATTTCAAAATCGGGCAAAAAACTATTGACAAATAGTAAATGTAGTGGTATTATCAAAGTTTGTAATTATGCCTCCAAAGGTTTTACCTTTATTATATCTCTTCACTAGCCACTGGTTTTATCTTAAATTAGTACTACAATAACGCAAAATTTTGGCATGTCAGGTTAAGGAGTAGGGCTAGAGTAGTTTTATGTCACCGTTACGCAGTGAAAAGAGGATGTTTCCTGTTCCCAGAAAATCCTATGCCAGGTTACCCCAGATACTAGATGTCCCCAATCTGATTCAAGTTCAATTAGATTCATTCCGCTGGTTTCAGGAAAAGGGGCTAAAGCAATTGCTGGAGGAGGTATCTCCTATTAAAGACTTCACCGGCAACAGACTGGAGCTGAGCCTTTTTATGCACAATACGACAAACGTATGCTCTCTGCTTGCTATAGGTGCAGTTATGTGTGATGTATGTGGGAAAGCAATAAGGCACGGGGACAGGTATTGTTATAGTTCCGATAGAGGCACGAGGTATTGTGTTGATTGCAGCCTTAATGCTGGCTATCTCAGCATGGTAAGGAATAAAAAGACGGGTGAAGTGTATCCAGCTATGTTTGTGCTGAAAGATGAAGGGATTGTAGACGGAGATACAAAACCAGCCATTGCTGCCGAACAGTCTTCTGCCCATAAGTGTTACGAGTTGCGTGACCCTCGTCACTCCGAGCCAGAGTGCCTCCAGCGAGACCTGACCTACTCAGCCCCCATCTATGTTAAGGCACAGTTGCTGGTCAAAGAAACAGGGGAAATCAAGGAACAGGACCTGTTCTTCGGTGACATCCCTCTAATGACAGCTAGAGGCACCTTTATTACCAGTGGTGCCGAACGGGTAGTAGTAAGCCAGTTAGTCCGTTCCCCCGGCGTCTATTTCACCATTGAAGAAGATGCTACCAGTGGCCGTGAACTGTGCTATGGTAAGCTAATTCCTACCCGTGGGGCTTGGCTCGAGTTCGAGACCAGTAACCGGGATGTAATCTCGGTCAAGATAAACGGTAAACGGAAGATTCCTATTACTACACTACTTCGGGCTATAGGTTACGGCAGTGATGACCAACTGCTCAACCTGTTCCCCAAAGAGGATAGCTCCTCAGAGCACCAATTTATCAGGTCAACCATGGAGCATGAGCCATTGGTTAAGGCAGAGACCACGGCTCTGATCGATATCTATAAAAAACTGCGCCCTGGAGACCCGGCTAATATCGAAAATGCCAAGAAACTAATAAACAACCTGTTCTTTAATGTCCAGCATTATAACCTGGGGGGTGTAGGTCGCTATAAGCTCAACAAGCGATTAGGGCTTGAAGGTAAAGTTAAAGAAGATGAAAGAGCTCTAACCAAGGATGATATTGTAGAGATTATCAGGCACATCATTATGGTTAATAATGGTTCAGATACCCCTGACGACATTGACCACCTAGGAAATCGGCGAGTACGCACTGTTGGTGAGCTGATTCAAAACCAGTTTCGTATCGGGTTATTGCGCCTGGAGCGAGTAGTCAGGGAGCGGATGAGCATTATTCCTACCGAGGCGGTTACTCCCAACGCTCTGGTCAACATTCGCCCAGTAGCAGCCGCTATTAGGGAGTTCTTCGGTGGCTCACAGCTATCACAATTTATGGACCAAACTAACCCATTGGCTGAGCTAACTCATAAGCGTCGCCTATCAGCAATGGGGCCAGGAGGTCTGTCTCGCGAGCGTGCTGGCTTTGATATCCGCGACGTTCACTTCTCTCACTATGGTAGAATCTGCCCTATCGAGACACCGGAGGGACCTAATATCGGTCTCATCGGCTCTCTAGCTACCTATAGTGTAATTAACAAATATGGTTTCATTGAGACACCATACCGTAAGGTTATTGCTGAGGTAAGCAACACCTATGACGAGCTGCTGGGTAAGACAATCAGGGAGGCAGTAGTTGACGATGAAGGCAAGACCATAGTAAAAGCTAAGGCTATCATTACACCCCAGCTTGCCACCAAGCTATCTCACCTATCTCCCAGAACGATAAAGGTGGTGCCCTCCGTCTCCAACGATATTGTTTACTTACCAGCCGATAAAGAGGACGAATTTACCATTGCCCAGGCTAATGCCAAGCTTAATCAAAATAACCAATTTGTCGAAGAAAAGGTTGAAGCCAGGCTAGGTGACCGCTACCTAATGGAAGCACCGGGTAAGATTGAATTAATGGATGTGTCACCTAAGCAGATAGTCAGTGTCGCTACCGCATTAATACCCTTCCTAGAGCACAATGATGCCAATCGCGCTCTGATGGGCGCCAATATGCAGCGGCAGGCGGTGCCCCTGCTTTGCCCTGAGGCACCTTTGGTAGCTACCGGTATGGAAATGGAAGCTACCAAGCACAGCGGTCAGGTACTTTTTGCCAAAAATGCGGGAATAGTAACCTCAGTTACCAGCTCGCAGATTATAGTTACCACAGATTACGGCGATAAAGACATCTACCCGCTAATGAAATTTGTGCGCACTAATCAGGGAACTTGCATTAACCAGCGCCCTGTAGTAAGCAAGGGTGACCGAGTCGAGCCGGGGCGGGTTCTAGTCGATAGCTCAGCTACTGAGCAGGGGGAACTGGCTCTAGGACAGAATGTGCTGTGCGCCTTTATGAGCTGGGAAGGCTATAACTTTGAGGATGCTATCATCATTAGTAATCGCCTTGTTGAGAAGGACAAGTTTACCTCTATTCACATTGAGAAGCATGAAGTAGAATCCAGGGATACCAAGTTAGGCTCCGAAGAAATCACCAGAGATATACCTAGTGTAGCTGAGGAAAGCCTGCGCGACCTTGATGAAGATGGCATCATCCGCATCGGTGCCGAAGTAGGCCCAGATGATATACTGGTAGGTAAGATTACACCAAAGGGAGAGACTGAACTATCGGCTGAAGAGAAACTTTTACGAGCTATCTTTGGTGAGAAAGCACGAGAGGTGAAGGATACCTCCCTAAAAGTGCCTCACGGGGAATGGGGCAAGGTGATTAATGTGAAGGTCTTCTCTCGTGACCATGGTGATGAGCTTCCGGCCGGGGTCAATCAATGGGTGCAGGTCTGGGTTGCCCAGAAGCGAAGGATTTCGGTAGGGGATAAGCTCTCGGGACGGCACGGCAATAAGGGGGTCATCGCCCTCATCGCCCCGGCTGAGGACATGCCTTTCCTTCCCGATGGCACACCGGTAGACATTATCCTCAACCCAATAGGTGTCCCGTCACGGATGAATATTGGTCAAGTTCTGGAAACCCATCTTGGCTGGACGGCTCAGATACTAGGCATGAAGGTGCTTACCCCGGTGTTTGATGGTGCCGATGATGCTGCCATTGAGGATGCCCTGGCCAGAGCCTGGCTAGCTCAAAAAGCGGGGGCGGTTAACCCCAATCCTAGTAATAACAAACCTGCCGTGCAACTGGAGTTGGCTGAGGCATGGCTTGAAAGCCGTGGCTACGACGGAGCCAGGGTATTCAACGAAGACCACCCTGGAGAGGCGAAGGAGGTTTGCCTGCGTCTATGGCTCGAAGACCTGGGCATAGCTAGCCGAGACCTTAATCCACAGGAGCTAGAGCAGGCAGTGGAAGGGGTAAGAACTGAAAGGAACCTTCCCCCGCCCACCATCGGCAAGGTTATACTCCACGATGGACGCAGCGGTGAGCCATTTGACCAGCCAGTAACAGTAGGTAATATCTACATGATGAAGCTAAACCACCTAGTTGAAGATAAGGTTCACGCCCGCTCTATCGGACCCTACTCCTTGATTACTCAACAACCCCTAGGCGGCAAGGCTCAATTCGGGGGTCAGCGCTTTGGTGAAATGGAGGTATGGGCACTAGAAGCCTATGGCGCTGCCCATAACCTTCAGGAATTTCTGACTATTAAGTCAGACGATGTGACTGGCCGAGCCAAAACCTATGAGGCTATAGTTAAGGGTGAGGATATCGTCCAACCCGGTGTGCCTGAATCGTTTAAGGTTCTGGTTAAGGAACTACAAAGCCTAGGGATGGCCATTGAGGTGATTCCTGAAGAAGAAAGGGTAACCTTTGCTGAGGAAACTACCACAGCCCCTAAACCGGAGACAGAACTTGAAGTTGCCGAAGGCTCAATCGCTGAGGAAACTACCACAGCCCCTAAACCGGAGACAGAACTTGAAGTTGCCGAAG
>CAZQRE010000058.1:0-5854 GCA_964595695.1 uncultured Dehalococcoidales bacterium | reverse complement strand
GATATAAATATCCAGCGGGCGTTTAGCCGTGATACGGGGGTCGAGCTGGCGCACCGAGCCAGCGGCAGCATTTCTGGGATTAGCAAACAGGGGTAGCCCGTCCTCGGCTCGCTCCTGATTTAATTTTTTGAAGCCGGCTTTGGGCAAGAAGACCTCGCCTCGCACCTCAAATCGGGGTGGTGCTTCTTTAGGCACGGAGAGGGGTATGCTCCTGATAGTCCTCAGGTTCTGGGTGATATTTTCACCGCGAAAGCCATCACCCCGGGTAGCCCCGGTAGTTAGTTGACGGTTAACATAGGTCAGAGCCACGGCTAGCCCGTCAATCTTGTGCTCGCAGGTGAAGTTGAATTGCCGTCCCTCTACCAGCTTTGAGGTTCGGCTATTCCAGGCTAATAACTCCTCTTTGGAGAAGGCATTACCCAGGGATAATAAGGGCAGGGGGTGTTCTACCACACCAAAGGCTTCTACTGGGGCGGCGCCAACTCGCTGGGTGGGTGAGTCTGAGGTCAGGAACCGGGGGTATTGCTCCTCCAGTTGCTTCAGCTCCCTCATCAGCTCATCATACTCGGCATCGCTAATCTCAGGGCTATCCAGCACATAATAGCGATAGTTATGATGGTTGATTTCAGCCCTTAGTTGCTCTATTCTTTGTTTTACTTTGTCTAAGTCTGCCACTCAGCACCCTGTATAGCTATTTCTATTAGTATTATAGTATATAGTTGTGTAAAAAATAAGTGGTTATGATAAAGTCAACTGAAGAAAGTACATTTGACTATAAAAATGGACGGAGGTTAGTCCAATGAAGTGGTTAAAAGGAATATTTATAGCAATAGGAATATTGATTCTGGTAGGCGGGGGTAGTTTTGCCCTTTATGGCCTAGCCTATTCCGAGGGTATAGCAGCAGGATATGAGGATGGCTATTCTGTTGGTCATGAAGCTGGCTACAGTTCGGGCGAGCAAGACGGCTATGACGAAGGCTATAGTTCAGGTAGCGCCGAGGGTTACGACGAAGGCTATGAGGTAGGTGTAGAAGCTGGCTTGGGACATGGTTATACATTAAGAGACCCTGCTTATGAAGAGGTGATTACATTTCTGGGGCAGGATAAGACGGATGAGAATAAATATATTGAGGACACCTATGGGGTTTATGTATGTAGCCACTTCGCCAGGGACGTGGGTAATAGTGCTGAGGAAGTAGGCTTACGATGTGCCTTCGTTGAACTGCGCTACCCAGAGGGAGGACATGCAATAATAGCCTTTGATACTATTGATGAAGGGCTTGCCTACTTTGACGCACAAACTGATGAGAGGGTGAGACCTGTCATAGGTAAACGTTATTACCAATGTATAGAGCCTAAACCAGGTTATTATTACACGAAACCTTCATATGATGATACTATAAAGGACATTCTGGTTATCTGGTAAAAGGCTTGCCCCTTTCGGTGCCATACGGTAAACTAGGGTGGTCAACAAACCTTCTCTTTATATATTCGTTGGCAAAGGATTGAGGTAATATGGCCGAGATTCGCCCCTTTCGTGGTGTGCGTTACAATCAATCGCTGGTTAAGGATTTATCAGTAGTTATCTGCCCTCCCTATGATATTATTACCGCGCAAATGGAGCAAGAGCTTTATCACCAGAGCGGCTATAACTTTATCCGACTGGAGTCTGGTCGAGAGTTACCCCGGGATACAGTTAGTGACAATAAATATACTCGTTCGGCAGCTACCCTGGAGCAGTGGCTGAAGCAGGATGTGCTTAAGGTTGATGAGGCGCCAGCTATCTATCTCCATGACCACTATTTTACCTACCAGGGGAGGGAATATACACGCCGCGGTATCATCGTCTGTGTCAGGTTGGAGGAGTGGGATAAGATGGTTGTTCGCCCTCACGAGGGCACGCTAGCTGAGCCTAAGGGTGACCGGTTAAGCCTGTTATGGGCATGCCAAGCCAATACCAGCCCAATTTTGGCTCTATTTGAAGACCGGGGGCAGCAGGTCTCCTCGGTGTTGGCTGCCCAGGAGCGAAATAAGCCTGTAATTAGTTCAAGTAGTGCTGGTGGGGAAAGTCATAATGTTTGGGCTATCACTGAGCCTGAGGCTATTAATCAGATATGCCGCAACCTGGCTCATCAACCGCTCTATATTGCCGATGGGCATCATCGCTACGAGAGTGCTCTTATTTACCAGCGTGAGAAGCGTGTCTGTTCTTCATCGGTGTCAGGGGGTGAGGCATTTGATTTTGTTTTGATGGAGCTGGTAGATTTTTCTGACCCCGGGCTTATTATTCTACCTCCTCATCGACTGGTTCGCGGTATATCAAAGCCAACGCTGGATGAGTTGATGGCTAAGTTGAAATCGTTCTTTGAAATAGAGGAGTTGCCACTGAGTATGCCCGGTGTCTGGCAGAAGGTTGATGATTTATTAACCGGGTCGGAGGCAAATCTGGTTAGGTTAATCCTTTTTGGTTTGGCAGCAGAGCGCCTCTTTGTGCTGAAGCTGCGTGATTTTACTGCTGTCAGCCGAATGATACCTTATTTTCATTCTGAGCTATACAAAAGGTTGGACGTTGATATTGTTGACAATGTTATACTGGAGAAGCTGCTGGGACTGAGTAGTGGTCGGGAGGAGGCAGTTCTTGGCTATTGTTATGATAGACTGGATGCGGTAAACAGGGTATTAGATGGGGAATACCAGCTAGCTTTTCTATTAAGCCCGGTTAAGGCAGAAGTGATTAAAGCCATTGCCGATGCCGGTGACAAGATGTCGAGGAAGTCGACCTACTTTTACCCTAAAGTGCCAGCAGGACTGGTTTTCAATCGATTGGTGTAGGCGCCATTAGTCTTCCCTTTACAGTTTTACCACTTTAACGGTGTAGACATCAGGGATAGACAGGATTTGCTGGATGTGCTCTTCAGACAGAGCCTCATCTAAGGCTAATACCATCAGGGCTTGTCCCCTGGGTTTCAGACGACCAACATGCATGGAACTAATATTTACATCAGCATCACCGGTTACCTTGCTTACGGCGCTGATGAGCCCAGGACGGTCTAGGTGGTCACTAAACAGGAAGTAACCCCCGGTGGGCACAATATCAATCCAGTAGTTATTAACCCGGACAATGTGTGATTCGCCACGCATTACCGTACCGGCAACAGTTGTTGCCCCGGTGCTAGTGGTGACATCTATGGTAATAAGGCTGGTATAGTTCTCGCAGGTAGCTTCCTTCTGCTCAACTACTGTCAGACCACGCTGGGCAGCCACTATATTGGCATTGACCAGATTAACCCGCTCCTCGCTTATCTCCTCAAGTAATCCTCCCAGAACGGCTGCCTTGAGAGCATTAGTATCATAATTAGAAATCTCACCGTTATATTTAATCTGGATAGCATTCATCTGCCCTTCAGCTAGCTGGCTGACCAGCTTGCCCACTGTGGCTGCCAGCTTAATAAAGGGTGCCAGCACAGATAGAGTTTCAGCAGAGATAAAGGGAGCATTAACCGAGTATCTGGCTGGCTGCCCGTTAAATACATCAATAATCTGCTTGGCTACATCCCTAGCTGCTGTAGCTTGAGCTTCAGTGGTAGAAGCGCCTAAATGAGGGGTAACAATTATGTTGGCTTCTTCAAAGAGGATACTCTTTGTTGCCGGTTCAGTGGAGAAAACATCAATGGCGGCACCAGTCACTTTCTTCTCTCTTATCGCCTTAACCAGTGCTTCTTCATCAATTAGCCCGCCCCGGGCGCAGTTTATGATACGGACTGTTGGCTTGACTAAAGCCAGCTCCTTGGCTCCGATTAGTCCCTTTGTTGATGCTGTTAACGGAATGTGGAGAGTAATAAAGTCTGATTCTTTGAGTAACTGTTCTAAGGGGACAATCTCCACTTGTAGGTTATGGGCATGGTCGACAGAGATGAAAGGGTCATAGGCGATGAGTTTCATTTCTAGACCCCGGGCACGTCTGGCTACCTCTGAACCTACATTGCCCAAGCCGATGATACCTAGTGTCTTGTTTCTAACCTCGGTGCCCATAAAATCAGCTCGTCGCCATACCCCGGATTTGAGCATGGCATTAGCCTGGGGGATATTGCGGGCTAAGGAGAGCATGAGAGCAATGGTATGCTCAGCCGCTGAGATAGTATTGCCAGTAGGAGCATTAACCACCACAATACCTCGCTGGGTCGCCTCGTTTACATCAATATTATCTATGCCGACACCGGCTCGGGCGATGACCTGTAGCTTTTTCCCGGCTTGTATAACCTTAGCCGAGACTTGGGTCTGACTGCGTACTACCAAAGCATCATAGTCGCCAATGGTGGCTATAATTTCCTCTGGCTTTAACCCTATCTTGGTATCCACTTGAGCATAGCTACGCAGAATATCTATGCCTTCGTTAGAAATAGGGTCAGCTATTAAAACTTTCATTATTATGTCCTCGCTCTTATTATTAGTGACTCCCAGTCTTTGGTTAAAAAACTATTTCTCTCAGCTATCATTCCTGAATTCAGCCTGTGGCAGTACTACCTTCAGGGCTGATATTACCGCTCTAATGTCGTCCTCAGTTACCCAGCCGAGGTGACCGATACGGAATATCTTGCCAGCTAATTGCTGTTGTCCGCCAGCCAGTATGACCTGGTGCTCCTCTCTGAGAATCTGGAGCATCTTTTTCACCTCAAGCCCATCTGGAGACTTTATGGCAGTAACTGTATTGGAGGCATGACTTTCTTCGGCAAAAAGGGATAGCCCTAATGATTTTATCCCATCCCGGCTGGCTTTACCAACCCGGGCATGTCGGGCGATGATGTTAGGTAGTCCTTCCCTTAGCATCATTTCCAGTGATACCGATAGAGCAAATACAGTAGAAACAGCTGGTGTCCACGGCGTTTGCCCTTTTTCTAAATAGCTCCTGGCTCGGGTAAAATCCCAGTAAAAGCGGGGCATCTTGGCTGTTTCGTGTGCCTGCCATGCTTCCTGGCTCATACTGACCATAGCCAGACCGGGGGGAACCATCCACCCCTTCTGAGAGCCAGTAATGGCAACATCACAGTGCCAGCCATCTACAGGCAGGTTAATTGAGCCTAGGCTACTGATGGCATCGACCACCAGTAGTTTATCAAATTCCTTGACTATGGAGCTAATTGAAGCCAGGTCATTGGTAACGCCGGTAGAGGTTTCATTATGGGTAACCAATACTGCTTTGATTCCTGGTTCAGCTTGGAGAGCCTGGCGAACAGCATCGGCATCAGCCGGTTTGCCCCACTCAAAGCGAAGTGGGATTACCTCGGCGCCAAATTGCTCAGCAATAGCAGCAAAGCGTTCTCCAAAGACACCAATAGATACCGATAATACCTTGTCCCCGGGAGATAGGGTATTAACAATAGCCGCCTCCAAGCCACCGGTGCCTGAACCAGTAAGCAGGAAAACATCATTTTTGGTCTGGAACAATTGTTTCAGCTTGGCTGTCACCCCATTTAGTATCTGGCCGAATTCATCACCCCGATGGTTTATCATCTGCTTGGTCAGTGCCTGAAGAACTTCATTGGGGCAGGGGGTAGGTCCTGGAATGCGTAGCTTTTCCATTTGTCTCCTTTACTATTTAGTTATTTAGTATATCAGTATTAATCACTCTGGCAAAGCGGCGTTTATTAGATTGTTTATTAACCTCATCCCCTTTAGGTTTTATGGCAACCCCATCCCCCTTTATCCCCCTTCCCCTTGATAAGGGGAAGGGGGTATGGTTTTCTAAGAGAGGCGAAGCCTCTCTTAGACTCTCCTTATAGTATCTGCTCGTTGAAAGGAGAGGGGGAAGAGATTTTAGAGAGGGGCGAAGCCCCTCTCTTACCTACACTCCCCC
>CAZQRE010000057.1:0-5862 GCA_964595695.1 uncultured Dehalococcoidales bacterium | reverse complement strand
TGGGGTGAGTGGAGGGATTTGAACCCTCGTTCTCCAGGGCCACAACCTGGCGCCTTAGACCACTAGGCGACACTCACCATAAGTATAGATATTATAGCTAAAAACCCTTGTTCTTTCAATGAGCCAGCAACTACCTCTGGGCTAGCTCTACTATAGTAACCCCGGCGCCTCCCTCTCCGTAGTCAGCAAGTCGGTATGATTTGACCAGAGGGTGGTCGGCAAGCTGCTCCATGACTACTCGGCGCAGGGTTCCTGTCCCCTTACCGTGAACTACCCTAACCTGGTATAACCCAGCCATAAAGGCATCATCCAGGTATTGGTTAAGCTTTAGTAGTGCTTCATCTACGGTAAGCCGGCGGAGGTGCACCTCATCCACTGCTGATTTTGCACTGACATGATATCTATTCTTATCCATGATAGCTAATACTCCCTTATGATTTTAGCACTATAAATCAAGATAAGACAAACGACCATCAGCAGGTCGTTTATTAAGGGTAGTTTGAAGGGGCTTCGCCTCTTCAAAGAGAGGCGTCACCCCTCGAGGCTCCAGCTAAAGGCAGTAGATTCGTAGGTTCTAATGAGACCCACCAAGCACGCCCTTTAATTCCTCAACATTTACACTCCGAGCCAGTGCCTCTTCCCGGCTTATAATTCCGTTACGGTAAAGGGCAAGGAGTGCCTGGTCCAAGGTTTGCATGCCGTATTGAGCCCCCGTCTGTATAGCGTTCAACATCTGGTAAGTCTTTCCCTCCCTGATAAGGTTTCGAATGGCTGTGGTTGCTTACATTACCATTCATTTACTTACCCCTCTTATTTCCCTTAGACATGTGCTTGCGGATTGGCATGCTATGCTCGGCCAGGAATTTACCGAAATCGTCTCTATGTATCCGATAATGACCCTCCGGAAGCCTAAATGCTGTCAGATACCCTCTCTCTATCCACCGTAATACGGTCACCTTGCTCACCCCACAATACCCGGCAACGGTACCGCTGGTAATATATTCCGGACACCACTCTTCTAATTCTTTTTCCAAGTTAGCGCTCCACAAATCCAAATACATTAGCTAATTAAATAGCTGTTTTTATGCCTTAAGGTTACTTGTATAGTTAAGTTTGGTGATTTAGTAATAATCTCTACCTTTATTACCTAGTCAGCGTTAGTAACGAATGTCATGGTTTTAGTTTAAAGAAATTAACTCACAACCACATCACAACAGAAGGCTAAAACCTCACAAAAATATCACAGATGGAGCGTAGTTTCAGATACTCTGACCGAGAGGAATAGAAAGGTACTGCCATTCAATAGCAGTTCCAGGCTGCTTCCAACTCCAGGACAGGCGTAAAATGCCTGTCAGCAATGTATTCCATCAGCTAATTCGCCTTTGTCTGTGACTACTGGAAACAATAAAGGTCTCACCTATTGACATTTGCCATTTGGCGAATTATGCTATAGCTATGATTGACAACTACTTAGCGCTGGCAATGGCATTTCCTCTTCTGGAAGGAATCGTCGAAACCTTCCCCAGCCTTTACCCCACGTCTATCTTTGGCAACATAATGTTCTGCCTGCTCACTACTGTAGCTATCCTGAGATACCACCTTTGGGATATCAATATTATTATCCGCAAAGGCACGGCTTACCTCCTGATGAGCGCCCTTGTTGCTATCCCTTATGTAGGCATCATCTTATTATTCACCCAAGTGTTTAAAATACAGGCAATCCCACGTGTGTTTGAAACACAGGCAATCCCACTTTGGGTCTACATTGTCCTCCTTATTGTCCTGGCTTTTGCATTACAACCATTATGGGCACGAGTGCAGCGCCGAGTGGACAGATGGTTCTACCGAGAAAGGTATGACTACCTCAAGGCGTTGAAGCAGTTCAGCAAGGAGACCCAGAGCGTCGTCGACCGTAAACAGCTAAGCGGGTCTTTCGTCCAGTTGGTCAGCCAAGCGCTGCGAATCTCTGGCTGTTACCTATTGCTACCCTCTCCCTTAAACAGCGATTTTACTGTAGAGTCCTCCAGCGAGCCAGGTAACCCTGTTCCCCAATTCAGCCTAAGCAGCTACAGCCCCCTTATCCAATATCTGAGGCATAATAACGGCTTTATCTATCGCCGAGACCTGGATATCATCCCCCAGCTTCAAGCCCTTACTGCCCGAGACAAGGAAGGCTTAGAGGAAGTAAAGGGGGAGCTTTATGTCCCTCTGAAATCCAGGGGGGAGCTAACCGGCGTGCTCATCCTGAGTCAAAAGCTTTCCCAGCAGCCTTACTCCCGAGAGGAAGAGGAGCTACTGGTCACCATAACCAACCAAATGGCTATAAACTTGGAGAATGCTTATCTTTACGACCTGGAGAGGCAGGAGCGAGTTCGATTAGAGGCACTACATGAGCAAAGGAATGAATTTATCCTGGCTATGTCTCACGAACTCAAAACTCCTCTAACCTCTATGAAGCTCGCCAGCGAGATGCTGGCTGAGGAAGTGAAGTTATCGCCTGGGAGCCCCCCAGGTAAGCTGCTGAAAAATCTTCGCCTCAGTGCCAATAGCCTGGAGGAAAGGATGAAAGACCTTCTGGATTTTCTCAAACTGCAAACTTCTTCCCTGGAGTTCGAAGTAGGCGTTGAAGATATTAAGGCGGTGCTCAAAGACATTACCAGCTCTATCCACCCCCTTATTTCAGCTAAAAAACAGACTCTGATGGCAGAGATTCCTGACTCCCTGCCTCCAGTTATGATGGACCGCCAACGCTTTGAGCAGATACTACTCAATCTGCTGAGCAATGCCAACAAATATGCACCTACTGGCGGTGAAATAAAACTAACCGCCGAGGTGAGAGATAGCGAACTGATGGTTAAGGTGAGCGATAACGGACCTGGCATCCCATTAGACGAGCAAGATTTAGTCTTCAAGCCATATTACCGGGTTAAGAAGCAGTCTGACCGGTCTCTAGGGCTTGGTCTTTCTATTGCTAAATCATTAGTAGAGCTACAGAGCGGCAAAATATGGCTTGATAGCCAGCCGGGGAAGGGCAGTACCTTCTCCTTTACTATACCGGTTGCCGGGCAGCCAGGAGAGAGAAAAGTACCTTATCTCATTAGTCATTATTAGTAAGCGTTCACCCGCTCCCTATGTCACCCTGCACTCCCTATGTCACCCTGAGTGAAGCGAAGGGCTCAGAATGACACTAGGGGTGAACGGTTACAACGGTTAAGGGGGCTGAAATTAAGCTTTTAATAATCGAGGATGACCCACAAATAGTGCAAGTAATATCCACCTGCTTTGAGATGCGCTGGCCGGATAGCATTATTGTTTCAGTTAGTCAGGGGAGGAAGGGAATTGAGCTAGTGGAAACTGAATCCCCTGATGTGGTTCTCCTGGACATAGGACTCCCAGATATGGATGGCTTCGAGGTTCTGCGCCAGATCCGCTTCTTCTCCGATGTGCCCATCCTTATTGAAACGGTTGAGGACCGGGAGGCGGACCGAGTCAGGGGGCTGGAGTTAGGGGCTGATGATTATATTACTAAACCGTTTAGTTATATAGAATTGCTAGCCCGAGTAAAGGCGGTGCTTCGCCGGAGCCAGATGGTTGAGTTCAAAGGCGGCGAGGCCAATTTTGTCAGCGGCAACCTGGTGATTAACTTCGCCACTCGGGAGGTGCGCCTTGGAGACGAAGTGATAAAGTTGACCCCTACTGAATATAAGCTTTTGTATCTCCTGGTGAGAAACAGGGGACTGGTGGTAACTCAGAGAAAGCTGATGCAGCAGGTATGGGGCGAAGATTATATTGAGAACACTGATTACCTTCGGGCTTACATTCGACGGCTCAGAGACAAACTGCGGGATGACCCGCCTCGAATGATACTCACCGAATATGGAGTGGGCTACCGGTTCGTAAACCGTAGATAAGTTCCCTCCTTTCACCGTTCCCCAAAGTAAGTGTTCAGCCACCCTCGTGTCACCCTGAGCGAAGCGAAGGGCTCAGAATGACACCCACATTTTCCATCAAATTTTCACAAATCTGTTCACACTTTTCACACCAATTTTCACATCTCTATGCTAGGTTAATAGTGGAAAGGATAATTTGTGTCTTTTTAAGCCTACCTTAGGAGGGAATTATGAAATACAACATTCTGGTTATTGAAGAAAGCAACCATGCTTTGAAAGACAGGATTACTTCGGCTTTGACCAAAGAAGGCTTCGAGGTAGCCACGGCGGCAAGCTATCAGGAGATATTATCGGCGCCGGATAAATTCAACTCCCAGCTAATTATCCTGGGGGAAGGGCTGCCGATAGATAGCTTTGAAGCTTGTTCCCAACTTCGCCAAATGGCTAATGTTCCTATCCTGATGGTAGGTGCCGTCCCCAGTGACAAGGCTTGGAGCAGGGTAGTAGAGGCCGGAGCCGATTTCTATCTGGTAAAGCCCTTCGGCTATCTGGAGCTGGTAGCCAGGGTCAGAGCTCTACTCCGCCGCTATGAATGGAGTAATAGGAAGAAGGTATAAGGAGAGTACTGACCCATCCTTCTGTGTGATTTTTAATGAGATTTCAAGGGTAATTTTATGAGCAACAAATGTCAGCAGTCTAAGATGGAAGCATAGCCATGAATAACTTCAGTAAAGGGAGTAGGGGGCAGGGAATCAAGATTGTGTGTCTTTTTAAGCCTACCTTTGGAAAAATTGAAATAGACGCCCGAGAGAGCGAGTAAGAAATGGTAGGGATAATAAGAAGACTTACCTCGCTGGCGATAGCCTTCACGGTGGTTTGCCTGGTTGCGGCAAGCTTTCCCCAATTCCACATGCTTACCCCTGCCCCAGTGATGGCCAATCCTGACTACGCTACTTACTATTTTAACACTTACGATTCTACTACTCCCACGGATTGGACGACTCTTCCAGCAAATATGGTCAATGGTGATACTGAAACCTTTGCTTCTACCGTCACCAATCTAGACGTTCAGCTTAACAACGCAAATACCTGCCCCGGAACAGATTTAGGGACAATTAGCGCGGTTGACCTTCGGACTCATGGATACATGGAAGGAAATGATAATATCAATCTTCGGCCAGTCTTCGGAGGAACAGCAGACGGAGACCTATACGAGTGGACGACTATGCCAGCAGGGACAGACCCCGCCATCGCTACCTGGAGTCCTTACTTTGATATTACCGCTGATAGCAGTGCTCCTGTTCCCTGGACCTGGAGCGATGTAACCAACCTTGATGTTGACGTGAACTATCTAAAGTCTGGTGGGGGGCAGCTCACGTATATCTCCAAAGTTGAGATCCGGGTTACCTATTCACCAGGCCAAGTAAGACCGGTAACCCAGGGCATAACCATATCCGACGGGGCGACGGCAGCCGCTGGGAGGGCAAAGGATGTCAGCCAGAGCATAACCATATCCGACGGGGCGGCAACAACCGTTGCTGTGGGAAGGGATGTCAGCCAGGGTATAACCATCTCTGACGGCGTGACAGCAACCTTTGAGAGGGGGAGGAACATCACCCAGACACTGAGCGTCGCCGCCACCACATCCACTGAGGCCTCCTTCGGCCGCCCGGTGAGCCAGGGCATAACCATATCCGACGGGGCGACGGCAGCCCTTGTGGCAGGGAGGGGTGTCAGCCAGGGCATAACCATCTCCGACGGGGTGACCGCAGCTGTAGAAAGGGCAAAGGATGTCAGCCAGACACTGAGCATCACCGCCACCACCTCTACCGAGTTCTCCCTCGGCCGCCCGGTAACCCAGGGCATAACCATATCCGATGGGGTAACAGCAGCCGTTACGAGGGGGAGGAATGTCCCCCAGGGCATAACCATCTCCGACGGGGTGACCGCAGCTGTAGAAAGGGCAAAGGAT
>CAZQRE010000056.1:3760-5948 GCA_964595695.1 uncultured Dehalococcoidales bacterium | reverse complement strand
TTGGTTATCGCTTTACTTTCTGTACCAGCCCTAGCTGGCATTTCCCATTTGATGATGGTCAGGAAGATAAAACCAGCCTATTACCCATTAGCCCTAGTTGGGCTCAGTCTGGCTGGACTGGGGATTTTTCATATTATCAATCCCGCTTTCCTTAGGTCAGTGTTTACACTGCTTGGTTACTTCAACCCGACTATCGTACCTACTATCCTTGAGGCGCAACCCCTCCTCCTCCCCGACGGCAGCTTTTCTCTTTCCGTTGCCTGGGGCAATTTCACCACCGGCTTTTTCCTCAGCTTTATCTCCCTGGGTATATTAATCTACCTTGTTATCAAGCGGGGCAGTGCTGAAAAAAACCTTTTCCTTGTGTGGAGCTTAGTGCTACTGGCAGCCACCCTAGGACAACGCCGCTTCGCCTATTACTTCGCCGTCAATGTAGCCCTGCTCACCGGCTACCTATCAGTTCTTATCTTCTTTATAACCCGATTCGTCATCGCCTATTTGAAAGGTGAACCTACTAACTACCTGTCTTGGCAAATCCTTGACTCTCCTGATGTTGAGAAGCTAACCACTGAGCCCAAAGGCATAACACCAAAAATGGTGAAAAAGGAAAAAGCCAGGGTAAAAAGAAGCCCCAGGACAGGCTTTCAACTCACTGTTAGTCATATAAATATAGCTCTAGCCACTATGATTATCTTTTTCCTGGTTTTCTTGCCTAATATTGGCCCAGCAGTAGCCACAGGCAAACAGGCGCGCTTTGCCCCCGACGATGCCTGGTGCAGCTCCCTGAGCTGGCTCAGGGAGAATACACCGGAGCCCTTTGGCAACCCTGATTTCTATTATGAGCTCTATGAGCCACCCCCACCGGGAGAGAATTACAACTATCCTGAAAGTGCCTACGGCGTGATGGCGTGGTGGGACTATGGTCACTGGATTACTCGCATTGCCCGTCGCTTACCCAACGCCACCCCGGCGACATGGGGCGCGTGCCCCCTATTTTTCAGTGCCCAGGATGAAGCCTCAGCCAACAAGGTAATGGATGAGCTGGGGATAAGGTATGTCATCATTGACCATGCTATAGCTTCAATCGATGAAAAATTCTGGGCTGTGCCTACTCTGGTTCGTAAAGACCCTGAGGAATTCTTTGATGTTTATTATCGGCTAAGTGAAGACAGACTTGAGCCGCTATGGATTTTCTATCCTGAATACTACCGCACCATAGTGGCTAGGCTGTATAACTTTGACGGTAAAGCAGTAACACCCCAAAGCTCAACGGTGGTCTTCTATGAGAGAATAAGCCGTGACGGCAGAATCTACAAGGTAATCACCGATTCAAAATCTTTCCCCAGCTACGAAGAAGCTGCTGCTTATGTCTCCAGCCAGAAATCAGATAACTGCAAACTAGTCGGCACTAACCCATTTGTTAGCCCGGTGCCCCTAGAAAAAATGGAGCATTATGAGCTGATTTATAGCTCCGATGTTTACATAATGGAACAAGGGGGTAGGATGGTTCCGGAAATAAAAATCTTTGAGTATATTAAATGAAGTGCTTGATACTGGCTGGTGGTTTTGGCACCAGGCTTTATCCCGTAACCATTAATCGAGCAAAAGCCTTATTTGAATATAAAAGCAAGCCGTTATTAACTCATATTGTAGCCAAGGTTCCTCAGGATATAGATATTTTTGTTACCACTAATAAGAAGTTTGAAGCTGATTTTCACCGCTGGCAAAAGACCATAGATAGAGAGGCAGAGATTTGCATTGAAGATGTCTGGACTGAGGAGCAAAGAAAGGGGGCTGTTAGCTCATTAAATTTCTGGGTTAGCCACAAAAATATTACTGAAGACCTTCTGGTTATCGCCGGTGACAACTACTTTGAGTTTGAGCTATCTAAATTTATCACTAGTTATAATGGTAAAAATACACTGGTAGCTGTTTATGATATTGGTGACAAAAATAAAGCCACCCAGTTTGGGGTTGTTTCACTAGAGGGGCGCAAGATAATAGAACTTGAGGAAAAGCCAACCAAGCCTAAGTCCAGTCTCATTGCTACTGCTTGTTATATCTTCCCGCCACGAATATTCCCCCTCCTCTCCCACTACTGCTCTGAAGGCAAACGGGACAGCCTGGGTAACTTTATTTCTTACCTTATAAATAAAGATGAAGTTTATGCTTATAGTTTCACTGAGCC
>CAZQRE010000056.1:0-3660 GCA_964595695.1 uncultured Dehalococcoidales bacterium | reverse complement strand
TTAAAGGATAATATAGGTTTGATTTAGGAGCGGTGATGTCTATTGTCCAAAGCTATATAGATGGCTTAAGAGGCTGCCTAAAAGAGCTCCTCCAGCAGAATGTAGCCGAGATAGCTGATATAATCCTTGATGCCTATAAAGAAGGCAAACAAATATTTATCCTGGGTAATGGCGGGAGTGCCACTACCGCTTCTCACTTTGCTCGTGACCTGGTTATCGGAGCCGCCGCCAAGGGTAAACCCCGCCTCCAAGCCTATAGCTTGACCGACAACGTGGCTGTGATTACAGCTCTGGCTAATGATGGAGATTATAGTTTGGTATTTGAGGAACAATTAATTGGACGATTAAATAAAGACGATGTGGTCATTGGGATAAGTGCCTCAGGGAATTCACTTAATGTTTTGAAAGCTATAGAGCTGGCTCGAAGCCAAGGGGCTACAACTGTTGGCTTCACTGGCTTTGGTGGTGGTAGGTTGAAGGAGCTGGCTCATAAATGTGCTGTCCTCTCTAGCCAGGACTATGGGCAGGTAGAGGATGCCCATCTGTGCCTAGCTCATATTATTTCTTACCTGGTCAAGGAGAAGATAGCCAATGGCTAACCGAGCGGTCTTCATAGATAGAGATGGAACAATAGCTAAGAATATCAATTATTGTAGCCGCCCCGAGGACTTTGAGCTATTACCCCATACAGCAAAGGCGATAAGCCTGCTAAACCAGCATGGTTTCAAGGTAATTGTGATTACCAATCAATCAGGCGTGGCTAGAGGTTACTTCACTGAGGAGATGCTGGCTAAAATCCATGAGAAAATGGAGGACGAGCTGGCTAAAGAGGGGGCATGGGTGGATGCTATCTATTACTGTCCCCATCACCCTGATGATAACTGCCAGTGCCGTAAGCCAGAACCTAAACTAGCTCTTCAAGCAGCTAAGGAGCATGATATTGAGTTTTTAAGCTCCTTTGTAGTTGGTGACCTTCAGATGGATATTGACCTGGGCAAGGCTGTAGGTTGCCGAACTATCTTGATAGGGACAGCGCCACCAGTGAATGACGAAAGCCCAAAGCCTGATATTGTGGTTTCTGACCTGTTGACGGCAGTCCAAATAATAGTAACAGGGCAATTATGAAATTAAGAGCGGCTACTGATAAGATTAAAACCCTGGACGAGCTAGCCGATACTATCCGGGTTCTGAAAGAACAAGGTAATATCATTGTCCACTGCCACGGGGTGTTTGATTTGCTTCACCCTGGTCATATCCAGCATTTTGAAGCGGCTAAGCGTGAAGGGGATATACTCATCGTAACCGTAACCCCAGATGAATATGTGGGCAGAGGACCAGGGCGACCTGTTTTCAATCAAAGGCTCAGGGCTGAGTCCATTGCTGCCCTTGAGTGTGTAGATTATGTAGCCATCAATGAGTGGCCAACAGCGGTTGAGACTATTAAGAAACTCAAGACGGATGTCTATGCTAAAGGGAGCGATTACGCCAATCGAGAGGATGACCTCACTGGACAAATCTGTAAAGAGGAGGAGGCTATCAAATCTATTGGTGGGCGGATTCACTTTACTGACGGAATCACATTCAGCTCAACCAGGCTGCTGAACATCCACTTCGATGTTTATCCCGAAGAAGCCCAAAAATTTCTGGAGGAATTCCACCGCCATTACTCAGCGGAGGATGTCATCAAGCGTCTTAGAGACTTTAAGGGGATGAAGGTGCTTGTCATCGGCGACACCATCATTGACCAATACCATTATTGCGAGACTCTGGGGAAATCACCTAAGGACAATATTATTGCCGCCAAGTATTTGAATGAAGAAACCTTTGCCGGCGGTGCTCTAGCTGCTGCTAACCATGTTGCTGGTTTCTGCCAGGATGTCCATCTTGTTACCTGCTTAGGAAGGCAAAACAGCTACGAAGAATTTATTCTAACTCACCTAAAGTCAAATATAAAGCCAAAGTTCTTCTACCGAGAGGATGCCCCAACAGTAGTCAAGCGTCGCTTTGTGGAACCAGATTTTCTGTCTAAAATGTTTGAGATTTGCTACCTAGATGACGGCGAATTGCCTGAGCCTCTGAATGAGGAGGTCAGTAACTATTTATGGACAAATGCCAGTGACTATGATTTAGTCTTGGTGGCAGATTTTGGGCACGGATTCATCGGGCAAAAAATCGCTGAAGTGCTGGGTGAGAAGTCTAAGTTTTTAGCTGTCAACACTCAGACCAACAGTGCTAATGTCGGTTTTAATCTCATAACCAAGTATCCCAGAGCTGATTACATTTGCATTGATGAACTGGAAGTTCGTCTTGCCTGTCATGATAAGTTCGGCAAGCTGGAGGATTTAATAATAAAGATAGCCAAAAAGCTTAGATGCAACCGACTTGCTGTCACTCAAGGGAATCAGGGGTCACTAGCTTATGCCGCTGAAGATGGCTTCTTTAAAATCCCAGCTCTATCAGATGAGGTAATAGATAGGGTTGGTGCTGGTGATGCCTATCTTTCTATAACATCACCCTGCGTTGCTGATGGCAATCCTATGGAAATGGTAGGCTTTATTGGCAACGCCGTTGGCGCCTTGAAAGTCCGTATCGTCTGTAACCGAGCTTCGGTAGAACCAATCCCCCTTTTCAAGTTTATTACGGCACTTCTCAAGTAAAACAATAAGGTATGTTCCCTTACTACAGTCCATCGTAAAAAATGGGTGTGAAAAATTTGGTTAATGTAGTTGTTACCGGTGGTGCTGGCTATGTTGGCAGTATCCTAGTTCCTAAATTATTAGATAAGGGATACCAAGTCAAGGTTCTCGACCTTTATCTATATGGTGAAGATGTTCTGGATGCTGTCAAGGAACATCCCCACCTGGAGCAAATCAAAGGCGATATCCGAGACCGGGCTCTTTTAGAGAAGATAATCCCGGGCTCAGACGCCCTAATTCATCTGGCCTGCATCTCTAACGACCCTAGCTTTGAGTTAGACCCTCAACTGGGTAAATCCATCAATTATGATGCCTTCCTCCCTCTGGTGGAAGTGTCCAAGCAGT
The DNA here is from genome assembly GCA_964595695.1 of uncultured Dehalococcoidales bacterium. GTDB lineage: Bacteria > Chloroflexota > Dehalococcoidia > Dehalococcoidales > DAOVUZ01 > DAOVUZ01. Next base: position 619 of record CAZQRE010000056.1, on the reverse strand, counting down.
GTCGGGTAAAACGATTTATCTATGCTTCTACCTCCAGTGTATATGGTATCAAAGAGGAGGAAAATGTTACCGAGGACTTGCCTCTTGAGCCACTGACCGATTACTCCAGATATAAGGCTCTGTGCGAACAGGTATTACTTAACCAGCAGTCGCCTGACTTTACCACGGTAGTTATTCGTCCCGCCACAGTTTGCGGCTACTCCCCTCGTTTAAGGCTTGACCTGACGGTAAACATCTTGACCAATCTAGCCGTTAATACCGGTCATATCACAGTATTTGGTGGTCAGCAGAAACGACCAAACATCCATATTGAAGATATGACTGATTTATATGTTCAACTTCTAGAACTACCCGATGAAAAGATTGCTGGTAAAATATTTAATGCCGGATATGAAAACTACCAAGTCTCAGAGATTGCTAAAATGGTGCAGAATGTGGTCGGAAAGGAGGACGTGGAAATAACCACCAGACCGACTAACGATAACCGGTCTTATCACATTTCCTCAGAAAAGATAAAGCGTGAACTGGGTTTTGAGCCCAAACATACCATAGAAGATGCTATAAAAGACCTTTGTGATGCCTTCAAAGCGGGAAAGATTCCCAATCCGATGGATGACAT
>CAZQRE010000055.1:0-6069 GCA_964595695.1 uncultured Dehalococcoidales bacterium | reverse complement strand
AGGAAGTCATCCTGGCCACCAATACCAACCTTGAAGGGGAACAGACGGCCTTGTATCTGAACCAACTGATTTCTCCTCTGGGCATGCGGGTTACCCGCCTTGCCCGAGGGCTACCCTTCGGCACCGAACTGGAATACGCCGACGATGTTACCCTCACCCACGCCATCGAGGGCAGACAGGAGTTTTAGATTATTTATGTCAAGCAACACCATTGAAGATTGCTATGGCTGAAAGAATGGAATGGAAGCATTTCAAGCATGAACTCCCCGGAGCAGAGTTACTCTCGAGCGATGAGGAATCCGAATGTTACTACGAGTTTGTTCCCAGTTTCGTTGAGGAGGCCGGGTATCTTCCGATTGAGTGCAGAGAATGTTATAAGGCGCTGATTTTTTGGTCCTATTCTAAGGTTAATGAGAGCAACTTTAAGAGAATGTTGGAATCGCTTCCAGTATCAATACATGGCAAATACAACGACCAAGTAGTTGTCTTCTATTTTAAGGTAAAGACAAAAATGCTTACTTTTCTTGAGATTCTAAGAGAAAAGATGAATGAGTTTAGTATTGACGGTAGGATTCAATGGAGAGTGTCCGGACGATATTGGCAAGACGCCTACCCTCAGTTCTTTAAGTCGGCTAAGGAACTTAAGCCAATTTTAACGGAGACAGAAATCACAATGAAGGAATGGTTAAAACGAAAGGCCTGTTGAATTAGAAGTAAAGATAAGATATGAGTAACGATAAAATAATTAAAATTGGAGAGGATATAACCTCAGATTTTAATGGAACCGTTATTGATATTGAAGCTACTGGGGAATTCAATAAACTATATAAAGGCAAAAACGACTCAAGGGAATACGAGGATTTCCAGCAAGTCATATTGGGATTATTTGGCAAAAAAGGAATCAGTATATTTTGTGCAAAAGGAAAAGAGGCGATTAGAGAATTAAATTCGTTAACAGAACAGATTCTAGATAAATTAGAGCGTCCCTTTTTCGCTTTCAATACTCACTTTGAGAGTTCAGTTTGGTTTCACCAACTTGATAAAAAAATTATTTTTGACGGTGAATTACAAAAGGAAAAGTTTGAAAGCAAAGCGAGTGCTAGGGAAACTTTGAGAATTCCTAATTATGATGACCCTTTTAGTGATGTAGGTAAACTATGCATGCAAGCTTGGTTAAGGGGAGAATTTGATAAAGGAATGGCACATAATAGAGCTTGCTTATTAAAAGAAAGAGATATTTTGATAAAAAGGGGATTTAGAACACCAGATGAATTAAAATTTGTTAGATAAGTAGTTCAAATGTCTAAGCCACGGAATTATCAGACGGAAGCCATTATTATTAAGAAGACCAAGCTTGGCGAGGCAGATAGAATCCTTACCTTCTATACTCCACATCTGGGTAAGATTCGAGCCGTAGCCAGGGGGATAAGGCGCCCGAGGAGCAAGCTTGCCGGACACCTTGAGCTTCTCACCCACAGCCAGGTTTCACTGGCTCGAGGGCGAAACCTTGATACCATAACCGGGAGTCAGACCATCAATAGCTTCCTGCCGCTGAAAAGTGACCTGGAGCTTACTGCCTATGCCCTTTATGCCATTGAGCTAGTTGACCAGTTCACCGCCGACCAGATTGAGGATTACCCCTTGTTCCAACTGCTGCTGGAAACAATGCACCGCTTATGCCAGGCTGGCGATAATGAACTGGTTTTACACTACTTTGAGCTACACCTCCTCAATGAAGTTGGCTACCGACCCCAGCTTCAGCACTGCGTCTCCTGCCGCTCAACCCTAGAACCCATCACCAACTCGTTCTCCTCCAGTGCTGGTGGCATGCTGTGCCCTAATTGCCACCAGACCCAGCCTTTAACCTACCCGCTATCGGTTAACGCCCTGAAAGTGTTAAGATTACTCCAGAGTAGCCACTATACTACGGCTGGCAAGTTAAAAATAAACCCGGAATTATCCCACGAGTTAGACAAGGTGATGAAAGACTATCTTAAATACCTCCTGGAACGAGAAGTAAAATCAGCCGCCTGGCTGGATACGCTAAGGAAATAGTTGTAGTTCCTGTTCCAGGATTTCCTTTGTCTGTGAGTTGTCAGCATTGCGGCATTGACCGATATAGGTGGGGTGTGTTATCCTGTAACTTACATGCCTCCGAGTTTTTTCGATAACCCGGATGAGATAGAAGTTAGAAAGGTTGAAGTGAATAGATTAGATTCATTTTACAGACAATGGCAGCGCTGGTTTCCTGAAAGTAAAGGTGGGGAGCCTACACCGCCTGCCCAGCGCCGATGGACAAACGCCAGGGTATTCTTAATAGTGGCTGGAGCCTTGACCCTGTTTATTCTCATAAATGTATTAAGGGGGGTCTATACTGAGTGGCTCTGGTTCGATAGCCTGGGTTATGGCAGTGTCTATGCCACTATCCTGAAGACCAAGGTGCTGGTCTTCTTCTTGGCGGCTATAATCTTTGGCCTCTTGTTTTTGGGGAACCTGGTGCTGGCCACACGCCTGGCACCCAAGACTGAAGCAATATGGCCTTGGGAAATAGTGCGCCGGCTACAGCCGATACTCAGGTTAAACGTTATCCTGGGAACGGCACTGCTCAGTCTAATGTTTGGGCTGGTCGCCCAGGGCAACTGGCAGGTTATACTCCGCTTTTTCAACGGGCAGCCCTTTGGCATCGCCGACCCGGTTTTCCATAGGGAGGTTGGCTTCTATGTCTTCTCGTTGCCTTTCCTTCACTCACTGCAAGGCTGGCTACTGGGGGCGCTGATAATCACCCTTCTTGGTAGCGCCGGGGTATATCTTCTCAGCTATACGGTGCAGCGGCTCAGGTTCGACTTTGCTCGGCCGGTATTAGCTCATTTGGGTGGACTGGTCATAGCCATACTGGGCCTTTTCGCCTGGGGTTACTGGCTTGGTATCTGGGAACTGGTCTTTTCCGCACGGGGGCTAGTCTTCGGAGCCAGCTATGCTGATATACATGCCAAGCTTCCAGCACAATGGATTCTATTGACAGTAGTGCTCATCTGTATGGGGCTTATTCTGGTTTCCATACTAAGGCACAACTTTCGCTGGCACAACTTTCGCTGGCCCGTCTACGGCATCGGGGGGTGGATAGTGATTTCCATCATCGCCGGGAGCGCCTTCCCCGCCCTGATACAGCGCTTTCAGGTGCAGCCCAATGAGCTGGCTCTAGAGATGCCCTACATCGAGTATAATATCGAATTTACCAGAGCGGCGTTCGCTCTGGACCGGATTGAGGAGCAGCCCTTTCCTGCCGAGGAGGCACCAAGCCCCCAGGATATAGCCGAGAACGAAGCCACCATCAGCAACATCAGGCTCTGGGACTCGCGCCCGCTAAAGGACACCTATAACCAGATACAGGCTATTCGACTCTACTATGACTTTAATGATGTCGATGTCGACCGCTATATCATTGACGGCGAGTACCGGCAGGTCATGCTGTCAGCCCGAGAATTATCTGCCGAGAAATTGCCTGTGCAGGCGCAGACCTGGGTCAACCGTCGGCTACAGTTCACCCATGGCTACGGTATTGCCCTGAGCCCGGTTAATGAGGTCAGCGCTGAGGGGTTGCCGGTATTGCTGGTAAAGGATATACCCCCGGCTGGTGACTTCAATATAGAGCGGCCTGAGATATACTTTGGGGAAAAGACGAATCACTACATAATTGTGAACACAAAGACCGAGGAATTCGACTATCCTATGGGTGATGAGAATGTCTACGGTTACTACCAAGGCAAGGATGGGGTTAGCCTAGGCAGTTTCATCCGCCGGTTAGTCTATGCCTGGCAATTGGGTGACTTTAATATCCTTATCAGTGGCGAGTTAACCCCTGAGAGCCGGGTGCTCTATTATCGGAACATCAGGGAGAGGGTGAACCACCTGGCACCATTTCTAAAGCTGGACAACGACCCCTATCTGGTGGTGATGGACGGAAGGCTATTCTGGATACAGGACGCCTATACCACCACTGACCGCTATCCCTATTCTCAGCCGCTTGGGGGTATAAACTATATTCGCAACAGCGTTAAAGCAGTTATTGATGCCTACGATGGCAGTGTAACCTTCTATATCACTGACCCTGAGGATGCTTTGATACAGACCTACCAGGCCATCTTCCCCAAGCTCTTCGTCCCCGCCGGGCAGGCGCCCGAGTCGTTACGAGTCCACTTCCGTTATCCCGAGGACATGTTCAATATCCAAGCCTCGGTATACCAAACCTACCACATGGAAGATGCCCGGGTATTCTACAACAAGGAAGACCTGTGGGCTATACCCAAAGAGCTCTATTTCGGCACAGAACAGCTTATGGAGCCCTACTATATCATCATGCGCTTGCCCGATGAGGAGAAGGAGGAGTTCCTACTCATGTTACCCTTCACCCCGGTGAGGAAGAATAACACCATTGGCTGGCTGGCTGCCCGTAGTGATGGAGAAAACTACGGGAAGCTGCTTGCCTACCTTTTCCCCAAGGAGCGGCTGGTGTATGGTCCCAGCCAGATTGAGAACCGAATCTCGCAGGATACCATTATCACCGAGCAGCTTGCCCTGTGGGGTCGGGGTGGTTCCCGAGTTATCCGCGGCAACCTGCTGCTGATTCCCTTAGGCGAGTCCATCCTGTATGTGGAGCCGGTCTTCCTCCAGGCCGAGGGCGGTGGGCTGCCACAGCTGAAGCGAGTTATTGTGGCTGCCGGTGACCAAATAGCCATGGAACCCACCTTGCAAGCAAGTATTGCCGCTATCTTTGGCGCTGAGGCACCACCGACTGAACCTGTAGAACCGGAAGAGCTGGTAGCCCCTGACATAGCCAGCCTAATTGCGGAGGCTCAAGAGCACTACAACAAAGCTCAGCAGTACCTCCAGGCAGGTGATTGGGCCAGCTATGGAGAAGAGCTGGAGGCTCTAGAGGCAGTGCTAGAGCAGCTGGCAGAACTCGCTGCTGAAGAGTAAAGATAGCCATTGATACAACAATCTGGCTAATTGTGGCACCACAGTTATTGGACTAGTTCCTCTTGGCTCAAGCCTTTCCTTATCATACCGATAATGCGGGCGCATGCAGGTCTGGCTTAGCCAACAGCCTCACAGCTTCTATTTTACTAATAGGGCAAAGATAGCATATAATAACCTATAAAGTAGATAATATACGACTGAGAGTCTGAAACTCTCAGTTTTTCCTATATCATTTTAGAAATAGGATAGAGATGGCATCCAGATTAGACCTCATAGCTCAACAACGATTGGAAAAGCTTGATAGGATTCGTGCCCGTGGCATTAATCCCTACTCCTATGGCTATCACCGTAGCCACACTACCCAACAAGCTATAGCTCTACTTAGGCAGCAAGAAGACTCAGGCAAAGCAGAGACATCAGTAGTTAGTGTTGCCGGGCGTATCATGGCTAACCGACCTATGGGCAAAATCTCATTCCTTGACATCCGTGATGGCTCGGGAAAGATACAGGTATGTTTCCGCAGCAACCTTCTTGGTGAAGCCAGCCTCAAACTGCTCAAGGATATAGATATAGGCGATATTATCGGGGTCAGCGGTAAGCTCTTCCGGACAAAGACTGGAGAACCGACCCTTGAGGTAGAAAATTTCACCCTGCTGGCTAAGTCGCTTCAGCCCCTACCGGAAAAGTGGCACGGACTTAGTGATGTAGACAAGCGATACCGGCAGCGCTACCTGGACCTAATCAGCAACCCTGAGACCAAAGAGACCTTTCGGGTGCGTAGCCAGGTTATTACCGCTATCCGCCAATTCCTCAACCAGCGAGGATTTTTGGAAGTGGAAACGCCAGTGCTGCAGCCATCAGCCGGGGGTGCCTTAGCCCGCCCCTTTATCACCCACCACCATGCCCTTGACCAGGATTTCTACCTGCGTATTGCCCATGAGCTTCACCTCAAGCGACTGATTATAGGTGGCTTTGACAAGGTTTATGAGCTGGGGCGTATCTTCCGCAATGAAGGTGTTTCCACCAAGCACAATCCTGAGTTCACCATGCTGGAAAGCTATGAAGCCTATGCTGACTATAATAATGTGATGA
>CAZQRE010000054.1:0-6090 GCA_964595695.1 uncultured Dehalococcoidales bacterium | reverse complement strand
GATTTAATCTGTGTCGTCAGAAGAGGGCAAAGTTCCCACACCGGACTTTGGCATTATAGAGCTAAGAAATTTAATTTCTATCTAAGGGGCTTCAAGTATCTTTTGGTAATGAGAAAGCCTGCTTTGCCTATTAACAAAGTTAGATGGAAGAAGTATAAGTGAACACTCGGATTGGGAGTGGCTGAGGGAGAAGATTAAAGCCAATGAAAAACAGTGAGATTGCCAAGGTATTTCAGGATATTGCTGACCTCCTGGAGCTTAAGCAGGAGAATCAGTTTAAGATAAGGGCTTACCAGAAGGTGGTTCGGGCTATTGAACACCTGCCGGTGGAGGTGGAGCAACTGGTGGCAGAGGATAAATTAAAGGAAGTCCCGGGGGTGGGAGAGGCGATTACCAAGAAGATTACCGAGCTGGTAACTACCGGACACCTTGGTTACTACGAGAAACTAAAAGCTGAGTTCCCGGAGGGGATTAGCACCCTGCTTGATGTGCCCGGCATCGGTCCTAAGACAGCTATGCTGCTCTCCAGCGAGCTGGGGGTAAGGTCGGTGGATGAGCTGGAGGCAGCCATTGTTGGCGGCCAGGTAGCTTCCCTGTATCGTATGGGGGATAAGACGGCAGAGAATATTCTGCATCAGATTCAGGCACTGAGAAGGAAAGACCAGCGCCTCCCTATCGGTGAGGCGTTACCGGTGGTAGATGAGATTTTGACCAGGCTTGGGCAAGTACCTGGAGTTAGAAATCTGGCGCCAGCCGGCAGCCTGCGCCGTTTCCGAGAAACAATTGGTGATATTGACCTTATGGGCACGGCTGATAATGGCAAAAAAGTAATCCAGACCTTTACCAGTTTACCCCAGGTCAAGGAGGTTTTAGCCAGCGGGACGACCAAGGCAAGCGTGGTGGTTTCCGGTGGGCTCCAGGTCGACCTGAGAATAGTAGAGCATGACTCATTTGGCTCGACACTGCAATACTTCACCGGCAGTAAGCAGCATAATATTAACCTGCGGGAGAGGGCACACCGAATGGGGCTAAAATTATCCGAGTATGGCATTACCAAACTGGAAAACTATGAGCTGGAGAAGTTTGCCACCGAAGAGGCTTTTTACCTTCGGCAGGGTCTGCAATTTATTCCCCCCGAGCTCCGAGAAGGTCAGCAGGAAATAGAAAGGGCAGAGCAAGGGGCTATACCCCGGCTGGTGGAGCTATCAGATATAAAGGGCGACCTTCATGTCCATACTAACTGGAGTGATGGGCGCGACTCCATTGAGGCAATGGCTTTAGCCGCCAGAGATGCTGGCTATCAGTATCTGGGAATCTCTGACCACTCAGGGGGACGTGGCATTGCCCACGGGCTGGATGAAGAGCGACTAAAGCAGCAAATATTAGAGATTAAGGAGCTTAACCAGAGGATTAGTGGAATTCATATCTTCTGCAGTATGGAGGTAGATATTCGTGCCGATGGTAGCCTGGATATGCCGGATGAGCTTCTTGGGGAGCTGGATACTGTTATCGCTGCGGTGCATTCTAGTATGAATCAGAGCCAGGAGCAGATGACGAGACGGATTATAAGAGCTATAGAAAATCCTAATGTAGATATACTGGCACATCCAACCTGTCGTTTATTACCGGGCAGGGAGCCAGTGGCAGTAGATATGGAGGCTGTCTTTCAGGCGGCGGCTCAGACCAATACCATACTGGAAATTAATGGTATGCCCAGTCGGCTTGACCTTAAGGATATTCATGCCTATCGGGCGAGAGAGCTAGGGGTAAAGCTGGTAATTAACACCGATGCCCACAGCGCCGAGCACCTGGAGTTTATGCGCTTCGGTATAGGGGTAGCCAGGCGGGGCTGGTGTCAGGCACAGGACATACTTAACACCAGACCATTGGAGGAAGTTATAGCCTATCTGAAAGGTTGAAGGGGCGTTGACTCCGGCAAGAGATGCTAAGGTAATAAGATATTTAGAGCAGGCTATCACTGGCGGTAAGCATTGGTATATCGCCTTGCTTGAGGCTATTGGGTTGTGGACTACTGCTGAGGAAAACCACAACGGTCGTATTTACCGCTACCTTATTGCTGGTGAAGCCTTTGACTGGCTACTTCTAGCTGAGCGCCTGTGTGAGGCAGTAGATAGTTTATTGCCCGATGATGAGAAGACAGCCCTCCTTTTCCATAGCAAACCACCACTTAACTTGACCACAAAGAAATTCAAGGAGCTTATTGGCAGTATCAAATACCATCAATATCTTAACTACTTTTATGGCATTACTGTGGAGGAGGCGCTAATTCTGGCGGTACAGGAGGAGGTGCGCAAGGAAAGGCGAATCTTGGGCTATGGTAACGAGCATAATATTGCTAACGAGGTTTACCGGCGCATATATGATGCTACCAAAGCTGCCTTACTTAAGCGCTTTAGGCGGGAGAAGGGTTACCCTCAACTCAGGTCTATCAGTCTAACCGAGATAAAGGAGTTTACCTACTGGCTATTTAAGTATCGACTAAAGCATTGTGACAAGGCAAGGGTGGCCAGTGATACCACGAAGGCACTGGAGCAGTTAAGACAGCGATTGACAAGCAATGTTTTTCTAGAGAGCTGGTAACTGCTGAGTTGTCTGAGGATGCAGGCGAGTTTGTGGGGAAGGGGGGATTTGAACCCCCACGCCTTTCGGCACATGATCCTAAATCATGCTCGTCTGCCAGTTCCGACACTTCCCCCATTCAGATGTAAAGGTGTTCAATTAAATAAGTGAGCCGCATTGTATAAAGGGTATAGCTTTTAGTAAGACTTTTGCATTCGTAGGCTGGTGATAAACTATCCCTGAAATCGCGGTATAACTCGGCCAGTTCGGTTCATATACAAACAGTACTCCTCTCCAAATTGCTCAAGCATCATCCGTTCCTCATGTGGTACCCGTAGCAGGTATAAGGGAAGGAAAACCACCAGACTCCCCAAACCTGCGATCCAATTTTGTATTAGTAATGCCTGAGCGATTCCCCACAGCAGGTGTGCGGCGTACATCGGATGCCGGATATGTCGGAAAACCCCGTTTGTCACCAGTGCGTGCCTTTCCTTGATTTCCGTGGTGATAGACCAGTTACGCCCTAAATCAGCGTGTGACCTCCAGAGCAACCACAACGCACTAGCAAAGGTTACCGCACCAACCCAGCCAGCCCAGGCTGGCAGGTCATAATCCACAAAATCCAGCCAGTGCGTAAACATATAGAATAAGGGTACAAGTACGGCTAATCCCCAGAGGGACGCCAGCAACCCTACAGCAAGTCCTTCTTCACGAAAAATCGCTGTTCTATCCTGTCTGTATTTCTTGCCATACCAGGCTCGAATCACCGAGCCAGCAATCAAACCGATTAAGAAAAAATTGGAAAGATATTATCAAGCATAATTAAACCTTCTGACGATTATAGCATATTTAAGTCAGGAAGCAATAAGGGACAAAGATGTAAAGATAGATAGCTGTAAGAGAAATGGATACTCAGTATAGACAGGAATGCTTACTGGCTGAGCTAGTCTGAGACACTCCAAGATGTCCTCTGGGGTCTCTTTGCGCTGATAAGATGCTCTAGCATCCTTAACATAGCCAGCAGCCTGATACAATTCTTCAGGACGAATGTTGAAGGCACGGGCGAGTTTGAGGAAGATTTGCGGGTGAGGGGTTAGCTATCTTATCTGTCTCTATAGATGCCAAATAGCCCCTATCAACACCTGACTGTTTAACTAGTTCATTTTAAGTCCAGCCTCGTTCATCTCTTAGTGCTTTTATTTTCCTTGCCAAGTCAGCAGCCATAATATGATAATAGCAACTTTTGCGGCTATGTTAATGAATATCATAAATATTTTTGCAATATTGTCTAAAATTGTTGCCTCAAAATGTTTATGGAATGTTTATGAATCTGCCACAAATTTTGATACTTTGTTTATGTATCATATGTAACAATCGTAAAAACGGTTAACTAGCTGATTAAGAGGCAGGTGAAAATGCTTCTGATTTCTGGGGGTCTTGACTCAATTAAGGCAAAGGCTATTGATACTACATTGATTCTTGAGCAACAGGATAAAACCTAAGAAATAACGAGCCTGAATGCTTACTCCAACAAACCCACAGGATTTAGGGCAAGGAGGATGGAAATGCTTTATAACTTTGAGCTAATGATATATCTAGGCGATAATAGTAGACATATAATAGGGTTTAGGGTACCTGAGTTAAACAAGATTAGGGGATTGGTGCAGTTTTCCAGTTTAGGGGATTTAGAACAGTTTGGAGAAGCTATACTTAAATATTGTGATGAGCAGAAAGCACCCATCCCGGAAAATATACTCAAGTCCTTTGACGAGGGTGATAATAGACAACTTGCTTAGTGCGATGATTATAGGAATGGCTCCGATGGTGGCAGTTATTATTGGAGCTATTATAACAATATTCTTGATAACTCTATGGGAAAATAAAATAAGGAAATGAAGGGCGTGACGCCTTCACTGCTGGCCAGCAGTAGATACCTTATCAATTTCTTCAAATTTGAATTTTCTGATATCCCCCTCTCCTTCAAAGGAGAGGCTGAAGATGTGGCTCTTGGAAACGGGAACCATCCTTTTTCTATTTTTGCATATTATCCACCGGCCCTCGCTTTCTATGCCCTACCACAGCATTCTCACTTGCCAGGGTAGCCACATAACGCCTAGCCATACTTAAAGTGCTATGTCCCAAAAGGGATTGCACCTCAAACTCACCGCCGCCATTGAGAAGGGCTGATGTTCCGAAGGTATACCTAAAAATATGTGGAGAACACCTGACATTCTCCAACCCCGCTCTTTTCCCTAGTTTACGAATCATCAATTGTATCCCCCCTGCCGTAATAGGCTTCCGTTCTTCACTAACCCACAGGCAGGGGTAATTATCTTTCCTCATAAGCAGATAACGGAGTATGGCCTTCTGGGTCTTCTTGCCTATCCTGACTGTCCTTTCTCTTTGTCCTTTGCCCATAACTTTTAGCTTTGAAGTGAGCCGCACAGGAATCGAACCTGTAACCTGCTGATTAAGAGTCAGCTGCTCTTCCTATTGAGCTAGCGGCCCACATACAAATCCCAGTTTAGCAAACCTTAAATGGCAATGCAACTTATTATGCCGCTTTCATTCTGTTCAATTTAATTCCTTAAAGTATCCTCCCCGAGAGGTCAATCTCTATAACTCCGCTTTCCCTCCTAAAAGTTCCAGTGCTATAATAATCCTTATGAAGGACTACTACCAAACTCTCAGCGTTCCTCATAATGCCAGCCAGGAAGATATAAAGAGGGCTTTCAGGCAGCTTGCCTTCAAATATCACCCCGATACTAATCCGGGCAATGAGAAGCAAGCTGAGGAGAAATTTAAGGAGATAAACGAGGCCTATGGTGTGCTTGGCGACAAAGACAAAAGGCAACAATATGATTTTGCCAGAAAGGGATGGTTTGCCGAGGCTGGTTATGATACTAGGTATAAGGGCTTCCAATATTCTCAGCAGGATATATTCAGGGATGCCTTCTCCAATCAGGCTATGTTCGACGAGCTAAGCCGAATGTTCGCTCAAGCTGGGCTTAGATTTGACCAAGATTTTCTCAACCGGGTATTTTTTGAGGGTAGAGGCTTCGTATCCCAATTCTTCACCACTCCTGGTAGGACAACCCATCAACAGCAACAGCAATACCCATATACCAGGGTCTCTACTTACAAGCCGGGTTTGATAGAAAGATTAGTCTCCAGAATAACAGTAAAGATTGGTAAGTATGCTCTACGTAAGCTATTTGGTTTCGAATATGAACCTTTACCTAAACAGAACTCTGACCAGCATATTGAGCTTGAGATTTCCCCCGACGAGGCTGCCGCTGGTTGTGAGAAAGGTATCACCTATAAACAGGGCAGACAGACAAAGAATTTAATGGTTCAGATACCGCCAGGGGTTAAGCCAAGAACTAAAATCAGGCTGAAAGGTATGGGCATAATAGACCATAAAAAATCTGGTGACCTCTATCTACATATAAAGGTTAAGAGCTAATCCCACCAGGACTGAACATTCGGTGGCTTTGCGAAACGAGTCGA
>CAZQRE010000053.1:0-6133 GCA_964595695.1 uncultured Dehalococcoidales bacterium | reverse complement strand
GATTATTGGTTGCACCCAGAATTTCGGGGCCCATACCTATAGTAGGATTTTCGTTAGCAGAATCCCTGGTTGCCCATGAGTGCTCAATAATATCACAGACCATAGCATTGATGCGTTGTGAATGGAAGCGACCCAATATAGTAATGGGTGAGAGTGGCAAATCGTTCTCGGTGATGATGCCAGCTCTTATGGCGTCTCCAATATCATGGTTGATATAGGCAATAGCATCGGCAATTTGACACACCTGCCCCTCCAGTGTGTTTGCTTTTCCTGAGTCCTCTCCCAGGATATCTGCCCTTGTCTTAGAGTGATTCAAGATACCGTCTCTCACCTCCCAGGTAAGATTGAGCCCCTGACCATCTTTTTCTAAAAGGTCAACCACTCTCAAGCTCTGCTCATTATGGCTGAATCCCTGGTGATAGAGCTCATTTAATACCTCCTCACCGACATGACCAAAAGGGGTATGACCTAAGTCATGACCTAGGGCAATTGCCTCAGTCAAATCCTCATTAAGGTTCAGGGCACGGCTTATAGTACGAGCTATTTGAGACACCTCCAGGGTGTGGGTGAGCCTGGTTACATAGTGGTCACCCTGGGGGGCAATGAAAACCTGTGTCTTATGCTTGAGGCGACGAAATGCCTTGGAGTGGATAATGCGGTCTCGGTCACGGTGGAAGGCAGTGCGCACCGGGCACGGCTCTTCATATTTAAGCCTGCCCCGTGACAATTTACTTTTTGTGGCATAAAGGGAAAGGCTTTCCTCCCTGTCTTCAGCTATCTGGCGAATATTAAGTCGACTAATCACTGCATTTTAGTCTCTCTTCGGCTTTGGCAATTATGTCTCTGGTGGTGTCAATCATATCAGGGCTTACTGAAACTGAGGTAATGCCCCACTCCACCAGTTTTTCAGTAAGTTCGGGGTATACTGAGGGTGCCTGCCCACAGATAGAAGAGGTAACTCCCCTGCTCTTTGCTACTTTAATCGCCCTTTCCAGGGCAATAAGCACCGCCTCATTTCGCTCGTCAAAAGTCTCGGCTAACTTTTGGCTATCCCGGTCAATTCCCAGGATGAGCTGGGTTAGGTCATTGGAGCCGATGGAGATGCCATCAATGCCGATTTCAAGGAATTTTTCCATAAGGAAGATATTGGACGGGACCTCAACCATCATCCACAGTTTGAAGTCAGCAGAGCGCTCTAACCCCTGAGATTCCAGGAACTTCTTGGTTGTCGCCATTTCATCAATAGTTCGCACAAAAGGAATCATAACCCATAGATTACGGTAGTTCTGTCTCACCCTTTTTATAGCTTCTATTTCCAGTTCAAACACGTCAAGTTCCTTGATGTAGCGAGAGCATCCTCTATAACCGAGCATAGGATTCTCTTCAACCTCCTCATATTCCTGTCCGCCGGTAAGCTCTCTATACTCGTTGGTCTTGAAGTCGGTGGTTCTATAAACTACCGGGCGTGGGTTAAAGGCTTTGGCAAAGGTATTTATGCCCTGGGCGAGCTTATCTACAAACTCATTGCCTCGGTTCTGGCTAATCATATAGCGGGGATGAGCACCAATCTGGGAAATCATGAATTCGGCTCGGAGCAAGCCCACGCCATCTACATTACGAGCGGCCACTGTCTCAGCTAGCTCAGGCTGAGCCAGATTTACATAAAGCTTTGTCTTTGTCCTAATTTTCCCCCTGGGAATAGCGGTAGGCACAGCCAATTTTTCCTGTGCCACTCTGCCCTCATAGACCTTACCCTGTGAGCCATCTACGGTGACTATCTGCCCATTGGTCAGGGTAGTCACTGCTCCCTGTGCGCCAACAATACAGGGGATGCCTAGCTCTCGGCTGACAATAGCGGCGTGTGAGGTTCTACCTCCGCGCTCAGCTACAATAGCCACCGCTCTTTTCATTGCTGGCACAAAGTCGGGGGAGGTCATTTTAGCAACCAGGATATCGCCGCTTTCTACCTTATCTATTTGGGAAGATTCATATACTATCTTGACTGGTCCTGATGCCATGCCTGGGCTAGCGGCTCTTCCAGACAGAAGCACAGTGGCTTTGATTTCGGGTAAGACCTCAGCCACTGTCTCCGCCTTGATAGTAGTTACCGGGCGAGTTTGGACGATAAAGATTTCTTTATCCTCTTGCGCCCATTCTATATCCTGGGGGAATTGATATAAATCCTCAATGTGTTTCCCTATCTTAGCCAGGGTAATTATGTCGTCATCAGCTAGTTTTTGTTGAGTTTGCCGCCAGGGCTGTAGCGGCACTCTAATATTAGCTCTGTCATCACCACCGGCTAGATTCCTAATCAGTTGCCAGTCTTGCTTGCCAATTTTTTTATCGCTAATTCTTAGCCCTTCTTTGTCTACAATATACAGGTCGGTTTCTACCTGCCCTGAAACAATAGCTTCACCAAGCCCATAGACAGCCTCGATAATAATCTTACTTCGGTCGCTAGTCATCGGTTCTATAGTAAACATAACTCCAGAAACTTGAGATTGGACCATTCTTTGGATGGGGACAGCGATGCCAACCTTAAAGTGGTCGAAACCGTGTTGGTGCCGGTAAAAGATAGCTCGCGGATTAAAAAGGGATGCCCAGCACTCTTGAACAGCAACTACCACCTCCTTCTCGCCGTTTACATTAAGGAAGCTGCTTTGCTGACCGGCGAAGGAGGCTTCAGGCAGGTCTTCAGCGGTAGCCGAGGAACGGACAGCAACCAAGCCCCCACCCATTTTTATATAGGCCTGTTGAATCTCGCTGGCTAATTCCGGTGGCATGGCGGCGTTTAGAATTACCTGCTTAACTTTAGTGGCAATTTGTTGAAGTTGTTTAGTGTTGTTATAGTCTAGTGGTTTTAATAGATTACGAATTTTATCGGTGATTCCTGACTTTTGTAGAAAGTCGTAGTAGGCGTTAGCGGTTACAATGAAGCCGGGGGGAACGGGTATATGGAGGTTAACCATTTCACCCAGATTTGCCCCTTTACCACCGACAAGTGGTATATCCCTTTTGGTGACCTCGTTGAACCAGACGACATTCTTTTGACCTTGGTGCATAATAGCGTCTCCTTTTTCAATTAAGGTAAAAAAATTTTGCTTTTACTACTGTTTATTATACCATAGTAGGCTGGTTTAGCTAAATGCGGAGTAAACTTGTGGTATTGATATTGACAAATAATTTCCTATTCGTAGTTGACAGTGGTAGTGATGTAGAGTAGAATTTAATATGGTGGCTGAGAAATAGAGGAGGTATGGCTATGATAGAGATGACTATTGATAGTATTCGGGTTAGCCTGATGAATTATCAACGGGTGGTGATTCTAAAGGAGAAAGATGCGGAGCGCTATCTACCCATCTGGATCGGTCCTGCCGAGGCAGATGCCATAGCCGTAAAATTGCAGGGGGTTACTACACCGAGGCCATTAACTCATGACTTGCTACACTCGGTCATTGATGCCCTAGGGGCTACTGTCAACTCTATCGTCGTCAGCGAACTTAAGAATGACACCTTTTATGCCAGGATTGTTCTTGATGTAGACGGCAGGCAAATGGAGATTGATTCTCGTCCGAGTGACGCGCTGGCGCTGGCGGTAAGGGTGGAGGCACCTATCTATGCCGAGGAAATAGTTTTAGACAAAGCCGGTATCCTACTGGATAAGGAGACAGGTAAACCTGTTCCTCAAGAAAGTGAAATGGCTGGTGGTGACAGCAAGAAGGTTAGTGAAGACGAGATGAAAAGGATGTCGGCTTTCTGTGATTTCATTAACACCCTCGATTTAGAGGACTTTGATAAGCGTAAGTCTTAAACAGGACTTTGTAATACTCAAGGCTGAATTGCTGGAAGAGAATCTTATCAAAAGCTAGGGTTGGTGTAGTCAGAGCTAAAAGCATTGTTATAAAAACAGTATAAATAAAGAGCCCTATAGCTCTCGGTTCTAGGGCTTTTTTATTGACCAAAGGGCGTTTATGTTTGAATGGAGTGTTTGACAACCTCTAATAAAAAACCTCTTTTGGTTTATCTATTTCTACAAACCTAATACAAAGCGGGGTCTACCAGGGGTAATTTTTATGGAGATGAATCTAGTCTTAGCCATAGGAATAATGATAATCGTCGGTTTTTTCGGTGGGACGATAGCGAACAGATTCAAGTTTCCCAGGATTACCGGCTATATTATTATCGGCATTTTGTTGAGTCCTTCTCTGCTAAACATAATATCGGCGGCGACAATAAAAAACCTGGACATAATCACCGATATCTCTCTGGGCATTATTGCCTTTTTGATTGGGGGGAGCCTTCGCCTGGAAACTCTACGGAAATTGGGAAGGAGTATTGCCTGGATAACACCTTTTCAAAGTTTAGGTGCCTGGCTTCTGGTTACCTTACTGCTAGCATTCTTAGCCCCTCTCATCTTGACTATTCCCAACGCCACCTTCTCTCAGACCTATTTCCCAATGGCTTTTATCATAGGCGCCATATCGTGTGCCACCGCCCCGGCGGCAACAATGGCGGTAATCCAGCAATTCAAGGCAAAAGGCCCTTTGACCACAACTTTATTGGCGGTGGTGGCGCTTGATGATGCCATTGCGGTTATAGCTTTTGCCATTGCTTTAGGTATATACCAGCCCTTGGTGAATGGCGGAAATATTTCCTTTTATCAAATGCTGGGTCTCCCTTTCGTATATATAGTTGCGTCAATAGTAATAGGCATACTTTTCGGCTTTGCTTTAATTTATATGGCTAAGCTGGTAAGAAGGCGCGAATTGCTGTTGGTTGTAGTTTTCGGAATGATTATGCTGTGTATCGGCGTTACTGACCTCTTGGGCATCTCATTAATTTTGGCGAGCATGGTTGCTGGCTTTGTCGTGGTGAATAGAGCCAAGAAAAATGAGATGTTTCTTGTCGTCGAGGGGATTGAAGATGTAATCTTTGCCATGTTTTTTGTATTGGCAGGGTTGCACTTTGACTTGGGCGTTATGAAAGCGGCTGGTATATTAGCATTACTAATTGTTCTAGGCAGATGCCTAGGCAAATATTTTGGAGCCAGAGCCGGGGCTACAATTTCTCATGCCCCAGGTGAGGTGAAAAAATATCTGGGTCTTGCCCTACTACCCAAAGCCGGGGTTACTATAGGTCTAGCTCTCCTAGCCAAGAGCGCATTTCCTACCTTTGGAGCTATAATGGTGAATGCAATTCTTGCCTCAGTCATCATAAACGAACTTATTGCCCCTCTTTTGACAAAGTATGCCATTTTTAAAGCTGGGGAGGCTAGTTCTTAGCCGCTTTTTGATTCAGGCTCAGCAAGCCCTCGATGGGCTCAATAACTATGCGTCCTTTATTTAGGTCAATAGATTTTACTACATCGTCAATGGCAGGGATAA
This sequence comes from uncultured Dehalococcoidales bacterium, assembly GCA_964595695.1. GTDB lineage: Bacteria > Chloroflexota > Dehalococcoidia > Dehalococcoidales > DAOVUZ01 > DAOVUZ01. The sequence goes on along the minus strand of CAZQRE010000053.1, from coordinate 749 downwards.
GAATCTCCTCTTTAGCTCCACGGACTACATAGTTATCATTGCTGTCTGCGGTTAGGATTTCGGTGATTTTTCCCAGTAGTTCTTCCTGGGTTGTCCATACTTCAAGCCCGATGATTTGAAAATGGTAGTATTGCCCTTCAGGTAAAGGATAGACCTGGCTCTGATGTATTTCTACCAGTTGCCCCCGGAGCCTTTGAGCAGCTTCAATGTTATCAATTGTGTTAAGCTTAATAATTACTTTTCGCTTATGCCACTCAGTGCTGTCAATGGTCATAGGTTGCTGGTTGATATAAATCTTTGAAGACGGGGTGAAGCGTTGGGGGAAATCGGTTACAACCTCCACCTTCAGTTTACCCTTAGTACCCCAGGGGGCGAGGATTTGACCAATAGTTATAAATTCCAGCTCGGATGGTTTCATCTCTGGGTCTGGATGGTTGACTATTAGGGTTATTCTTAGATAATCTCGAGATTAGCTCTGGTGCCGGCTTTAGCTGCTTTTACCCTGAGCAAGGTGCGCATGGCTTCAGCTACCCTTCCTTGCTTACCAATGACTCTCCCCTTATCCTCATCGTTAACCTGCAACTTAAGCGTTATGCCTTGGTCACTGGTTTCCTCGGTTACCACCACTTCATCAGGTAGATTGACAATTGATTTGGCGATGTATTCTATTAGTTCTCTCATGTTTTCTCCTTGATTGTTTCGGGTTCTTCTGTGATGCTGGCTTCGGGTTCCTCCTTGCTTGTTTCGGG
>CAZQRE010000052.1:0-6198 GCA_964595695.1 uncultured Dehalococcoidales bacterium | reverse complement strand
TAAAGGGGATAGGGTGACTAGAGATATATTTAACCAGATAGCCCCGGGCTGGTATAATTTCAGGCACTGGTCTATATTCCGTAGCGAGCTAGAAATGCTGGCTCAGCGGTGGCATAAGGGCAGGCTACTTAATCTTGGCTGTGCCCATGGAGCCGACTTTTTACCCTTTATACAGAGGTTTGACCTATATGGCGTGGACTTTTCCGTTGAGATGCTAAGCTTTGCCCGAAAATACTCCCAAAAATTCAATTTTGCCGCGAATCTATCGGTGGCTGATGTTCGCTGCCTTCCCTATCCCGATGAAACCTTTGACTGGGCAATCTCAGTAGCCACCTACCACCATATAGAGGGTAAAGAGGAGAAGCGAGCAGCCCTGAGTGAGCTGAGGCGAGTATTAAAGCCAGGGGGTGAAGCCTTTATCACGGTGTGGAACCGGTGGCAACCCAGGTTCTGGTTTAAGCCAAGAGAGGTAGCTGTGCCCTGGCGGACAAAGGATAAGACCCTGTATCGCTACTATTACCTATTCTCTTACTCCGAGCTGGAGAGGCTGGTGAAAAGAGCTGGCTTTACAGTGCTGAAGTCCTTCCCCGAAAGCGCCTACCGCTGCCCAATAAAAGCATTTTCGCGGAATATATGTCTTTTGGTGAGGAAGGGAGAGTAGCTTATTATGAGATAATCTATGAACCCCATCCCCCTTTATCCCCCTTCCCCTTGATAAGGGGAAGGGGGAATGCTTATATAAGAGAGGCTTCGCCTCTCTTTAACTCTCCCTTAGTATATGCTCCTTCAAGAGACCGTTTAGCAACTCAAACTGTCATTGCGAGCCGAAGCCCTGAGCCAAAGCGAAGGGGCAGCGAAGCAATCTCATCTTAGGGATTGCTTTGGGGTTTCACCCCTCGCAATGACAACTAAACAGCCTCTTCAAAGGAGGGGGAAAGAGTTTTGAGAGCGGGGCGAAGCCCCTCTCTTACTGCGCTCCCCCTTCCCTTATTAAGGGAAGGGGGGCAGGGGGATAGGTTGCTTAACAATCTCCTTATAGCTATACTGACAAAGTTACAATCACCAGGAGCCTAACCGCGGGTATTGGAGTAAACGGAGAAACGGTATGACTAAAAACAGGAGGTTTCGGCAAATGCTTATCCCGACAATAATAATGGGTGTAATTGCCATTATTCTTCTCTTTATCGGCTATCAAAAGGGAGGCGGCGAGCATATTCTGGGGTTAGAATCAGCCGGGGGTATGCTACTACAGATTGTCCCTTTACTAATCTTTGCCTTTATTATAGCTGGTATGATTCAAGTTCTTATTCCTACCGAAATCATATCCAGGTGGATAGGTGCCGAATCTGGCTTCAGGGGTATCTTAATTGGCACAGCAGTTGGCGGTCTTGTGCCAGGTGGCCCCTATGTTAGTTTACCCATTGCCGCCGGACTATTGCGCACCGGGGCCAGTATCGGCACAATGGTAGCATTCGTAACCGGATGGTCATTGTGGGCAATTACTCGGTTGCCACTGGAAATAGGCATAATGGGTTGGAAATTCACGCTGATTCGTATTGCCTGTACCTTTTTCTTCCCACCCATCGCTGGACTAATAGCCAATAAATTCTTTTCCGGTATTAATGTTGTTTGAGTAATACGATTTGAGATTACCAGATGTGCGGTAGTAAGAAGAAAAGATATATTGAATAGACCGCCTAAATAATCAAAAGAAGGAGGGGTCATGCCAGTAGTTATCGTTGAAATGTGGGAGGGACGCACCATTGAGCAAAAGAAGCAACTGGTGGAGGGCATAACCTCGGTGATAGTGAAGATGGGTGTTCCTTCAGAAGCAGTTCATATCATTATCAAGGATAACCCAAAGCACAACTGGGCAAGCGGGGGAAAGCTTGCTTCAGAAGAGTTTCCAGGGACATAGGAAGTAATTAAATACCTGGTGATGTGGTAGCTATCACGCAATCAGGTAGAGGGCTATTCCCCATCTTTTGGAGTGGGCTTGCTTTAGCCGGTTTAGGTGTGCCTGAAATTGGGCTGAGGTGATATTTTCGGTAGACATCAATACACCATCTTCCTTATTATCTGAGTAATAGCCGCGGCGTAGACCTACCTGAGTAAAGCCATATTTCTGGTAGAGACTCTGGGCAGCCGTGTTAGAGGCACGAACCTCCAGGGTAATGGTATGAGCATTTAGCTCCGTAGCCATGTCTATAACTGATATAAGCAGCCGCTCTCCTATCCCTTGGCGACGATAGGGCACCCGGACTGCGATATTGGTTATATGAGCTTCACCGACCATAATCCAGAAGCCGGCAAAACCAACAATATATTCTTTACCTGAGGATGGCAGTTCATTGGCAAAGAAACGGTTGTGATTAAACAACCGCCTTGCTCTGGATATTAGCCGGGAGAGGCTCTTCTCTGGGGGAGCTTTTACCTCGGGTTCGTCAACTGTCTTCTCTTCATCGCAGGCTATGATATAGTGGGCTAACTGATTTTGTAGCTCGTGGTAATAGTTTGCCGGTGGCCACAGGGTGGGGAAGGCTTCATGGTCAATCTCGGTGACCTGGGCAATATCTTCTCTGAGCATCAGACGCATATAGCAAGGCAAGGCTTTATCCCCAAAGAAAGTTTAAATCCTTAAAATTAGAGGTAATTGCAAAAGTATTCATTTTGTCATGCTGAACGAAGTGAAGCATCTCAAAACCATTGATTGTATTAGATTCTTCGTTTCACTCAGAATGACATTTTGCCTTAATTTGAGACTTTTGCAATTACTTCATTATTGTAACACATTCCATTTCCTAATGGTATCTAATACTTGTGAGGTTGTTTAGCAACCTCACCCCCTTAATCCCCCTCTCCATGATAGGAATATCTTCCTTGCATGAGGGGGAGAGTTTTATTAAGAGGGGCTGGCACCCCTCTTAAACGCCCTATATAGAGGTTGTTTAGTAAGGGGAGAGGGAAAAAGGGTGAGGGGTTGGTAAGCAATCTCAACCTATCTTTTTGCATTTTCCTTCGTTATACTATATGCACAATGCCACACGAATGTACATTGCGGTACTATATCTAACCTTCCACCTCCCTATCTATGAACATTAAGTCTTACCCACTTAATCAAAACAGCTACTTTCTATTCCTTAACCTAATAAATAAATTGCTTCCGCTCCGCAGTTCTCAATATCTCACTTTCATCGTTTTAACAGATGTCCTTATAGTTATCTCAAAGAGAGAATTCTCTATATATATAATATATAAGGAGATTAATAGATAGAATCCTCTATAGAAATACTTATCAGAGTTAGTCAAGTGATATATAGACCGCTTTACCGCTCCAATCTTCCCTACTTCTACCGTGGCAGGCTAAAGCCTTGCCACCACCGCCAATGGCTTAATACCTTACCAGACAAGCTACAATCTAATTCTACGCCATTTCCCAACATCACTAACATTTATATTCCCTTGCCCTACACTAACGCTTCTGACAACTAATAAGGGGAGCTAATATAGCTCCCCTATTTTCCACTCTCTTGTTACTTTATCAGCAGTCAAGAATAAAGGCTTCACCCGACTTTCTGTCGTTCTTGTCTGCTACATATTTGTGCTCAAGATTCTCTAATATTCCGCATTATCCGTTCCAGCACAAGTTCATCTCGTATAGCGGGTTTACCTATTCTTCCGTAATAGTGCGAGAATTGATTAGAAAGTGTCTCTGCAAATGGACTATCCAATGACGCTACTCTGATGTAAGTACCGCTGGAGCACATCTCCTTTAGTTTGCTTAACTCCAAGGTTGTTAATCTCTGGAAATCAACAACCATATCGGGAATCGAGAACGCTTTTGGTAGAAAAAAGAATCGTTCCGATTGATTTCCATCCCTGCTATCTTTAATCAAGCTCTTTAATTTTCCCTTTTTATCTGCATTTTCTGGGTCTGATTTTAAATTAATATACTCTGGTTCATCTTTAAGTAATGAACAATTCGAAAACAGAGCCAATTCTACATTATCGTGAACGAAGTCACAACATGGATTCAATAGTATTTTATACTTTCTATTGGGTCCTTCTATCTGAACAAATAAATCTCCGGTCACGAACTCAGTCTCTATTGGAGGCATTAAGTAATATTCAACTGGATGAGCTTTACCAGGTTCATATTGATAGTGCATTCCACTATCAATTGCGCTGACCAGTTTGCCTATGTTTTCTCTACATAACGTTACAGATAACCTACGAGCTAATAATACGGCTAATTCAGCACTATCTACCGACGTTCCGAATTCATCCCAGTTTTTAGCCACAAAATCCCACATGTAATTACGTTGTATCTCTTCCATATGTGATATTAAAGCTCTATTGACAATGGGTAATCTCTTATTAAAAATGTCTTTTATCTCTTCTAATAATTTTTCCACGCCATCTTTCTTATCTATTACCCTTATTAATTGGCCTGATAAAGCCTCTACCTTTCCAGGTAATGCAGTGTAGAAAATCACTGGTAAGAATCTTCTTGATTTAATCGATTCAAATGTTTTTAAACCTTCTTCTTCGGTTCTTTCTGCCGAAGTATCACCCAAACGAACATCAATAATAACCAAATCGTAGCGTTGATTCTCTATGGCAATAAGTGCTTCGTCAAAATCTTGTATTTTCTCTATAGACAGTCGATGATCAGGTTCCAACACCTTGACATCATTTAAAGTATCTGTAACCATGTTCAGATATTCGGGATCGTCATCAATATAAAGTGCTCGCCAATAAACTGGTATTTCATACCCTCCTGCGGAATCTCATACGGAAAGTAGCGCCTGGAAATGATCCGCCAGATACAAGCTCTAGTGTCCCATCATAGAAATCATTGACAATCTCTCCAGCTATTGTTAGCCCGATTCCTATACCATTTGGTTTAGTCGTGAAATACGGGTCGAATATGAATTCTCTAATACTATCATTTACACCGGGTCCACTATCTGAAAAAATTACGTCTACTGTTGCTTTACGAACTCTTTCAACGATAACTGCGATATTTCTTTCACCTCGTGGTACTTTCATAAGCCAGTATAAGCTGTTTCTTAATAAATTGATGATAACAACCTGGATCTCAGCAGGATCCAAAGTCACCATTGTTGTTGTCTTAGGTAAATCGATATTCGGTTTAACCTTTGATATATCTCTGAGGACATCCAGGTTCCACCCATTATCAGGATGGCTGAAACAGCAGCCCCAGTGGTTGAGACACTAATCAGCCCTGGGGAGATGGAAATCAGCCTCAGTGTTCAGGTAGCCTATGCCATCCTGAAATAGGATATTATCAAAAGAGGTGAATAGTGATGTCCAGAAGAATCAAGGTTCTCATTTCAGTATTGGCGGCGGTAGTCTTGCTGACAGTGGGTAGCGCAGCCACGGTGATGGCGGAGGGGGAGGCTACACCGCCAGAAGCAGGGGCTAAGTGTATTCCAGCCAGAGTTGCCCAGATTTTAGGCATTTCCCAGGAAGACCTGACCAACGCCTTTGAGCAGGCACGGCAGGAAATGAGGGAAGAGGCTCTTATCAGGGTATTGGATAGAGCTGTAGAGAAGGGGCGCATTGATGAAGACGAGGCTAAGGAAATTGAAGAGTGGTGGGAGCAGAGGCCTGAAGTTCAAGACCGAAGCCGGTTGCGGCGTGCCTTCGGCTTCCCGCCGTTAGGTGGCGGGCAAGTGCAGCAACGACATGCCCATGCATGGCGCACCTCGGCTAAATATGGGCTAGAATAGGGTTGGTCGGGGAGGTTTCTGTTTATTATAGGGCAGACCGAGGTGCTGATAGGCCAGTTGGGTGGCTAATCGGCCACGAGGGGTTCGCTCCAGAAAGCCCAGTTGCAAAAGGTAAGGCTCGTAGACATCCATAATGGTATCTGCCTCCTCGCTGATGGCGGCAGCGATAGTCTCCAGTCCTACCGGACCGCCATTAAACTTGTCAATGATAGTGTGGAGCACCTTGTGGTCTATCTCATCCAAGCCTATATGGTCAACTTCAAGCTTGGATAGTGCCTCAATTGCCACTGATTGGGTGGCTACACCATCTGCCAGCACTTGAGCATAGTCTCTAACCCGTTTGAGCAGCCGGTTAGCCACGCGGGGTGTACCTCTCGCCCGACGGGCTATCTCCCTCAGCCCCCCTGCCTCTGCTTTTACCTGGAGAATGCGGGCTGAGCGG
>CAZQRE010000051.1:4750-6241 GCA_964595695.1 uncultured Dehalococcoidales bacterium | reverse complement strand
AACCTCACCCCCTTTATCCCCCTCTCCATAATAGGAAGATACATTCTCTGCATGAGGGGGAAGAGACTTTAGAGAGGGGCTTCGCCCCTCTCTTACCTACACTCCCCCTTCCCTTATTAAGGGAAGGGGTCAGGGGGATAGGTTGCTAAACGACCTTTAATTTGCAAATTCCCTAGATAATAGAGGCAAATACTAAATCCTAATATCTAAACTCTAAACAATATCAAATGACCAAAATCCAAAGGAATTAAACAATTTTGAATTGGAAATTAGAATTTATTTAGGATTTAGTATTTAGATATTAGAATTTCACAAAATGGAGGTGGTAGAAATGACCGTTTCCAAAAGAATAGTCTTGCGTTTTCCCAAGCGTCTGGTAGACCGACCTATAGTGAGCCGACTGGTTAAGGATTATAACCTTGAATTTAATATTTTAAAGGCTTCGGTTACCCCAGCCGAGGAAGGGCTAATGGTATTAGAACTGAGCGGGGAGCAAGAAGCATATGATAAAGGCATCAGGTATTTAACCACGACCGGGGTCAAAATTCAGTCGCTTAGCCAAGATGTTATTCGCAACGAGGAAAGGTGTACTCATTGTGGTGCTTGTGTAACTATTTGCCCCACTGGTGCTTTTGAACTTGAACCCTTGACCAGACAGGTTAAATTTCATGATGAAAAATGCATGGCTTGCGGGCTGTGTATTAAGGCTTGCCCTCCACGAGCGATGGAGGTGCATTTCTAGCCGATGTATGAGCTGAGAACCTATCGGCATTGGATTAAAGATAAGGACTTAATCTCTTTTAATATAGTAGTAAAAGAGACAGATTTATACATTCGTGCCTCAACTAACCTGAAAAGAAAAGCCTATAAATTGGTATTAAAGTACCGCAACGCATTGGAAAGCTACATTAGGCAGCACCCTGCCTTTTTAACCTCCCTTGAACCCCTCCCAGTTAGCGATGATGCCCCACATATTATAAAAGAGATGTCAGCGGCAGCGGAGAAAGCGGGAGTCGGTCCCATGGCTTCAGTAGCTGGAGCCATAGCTGAGTTTGTTGGCAACGAATTATCAGCCTTTTCCCCAGAGATTATTATAGAAAATGGGGGTGATATATACCTGAAAAGCCTGGAGAAAAGAATAGTTGGCATCTATGCTGGCAAATTGCCTCTAACCGGAAAAATTGGCCTAGAAATCAATGGGCAGGATACACCATTAGGAATTTGCACCTCTTCTGGAACAGTAGGGCACTCTCTCAGTTATGGGAAGGCAGATGCAGTTGTTGTGCTGTCTAAATCAGCCACCCTAGCTGATGCTGCTGCCACTGCTATCGGCAACCTGATTGTCCAACCCGGTGATATCCCAAACGGGCTCGAGTTTGCTAACGGTATTGGCGGGCTGAAGGGAGTAATAATCATTAAGGGTGACAGAGTAGGACTTTGGGGCGAGGTAAAAATTTGTCAAATGGCTATGTAGAGATTGTTTATCAACCT
>CAZQRE010000051.1:0-4650 GCA_964595695.1 uncultured Dehalococcoidales bacterium | reverse complement strand
TTTGGGGCGAGGTAAAAATTTGTCAAATGGCTATGTAGAGATTGTTTATCAACCTTCCCCTAGTAAACAACCTCTGCGTAGCATAAGGGAGTAGAAATGGCAATACGGCGGGTAATGCTCACCTTTACCCCGGAAATAACTACCGAACCAATTATCTATACCATCAGTCAGCAATTCAGCTTGGTAACCAATATTCGCCAGGCTAATTTAACTGAGGACGGAGGCTGGATAGTATTAGAGCTTATTGGTGAAGATAAGGATATTGAAGATGGGATTACCTGGGCTATCTCCAAGGGGGTAAGGGTTGACCCAGTCAGTGATGAGACATAGTTATTCCCTCAAGTTCCGTGATTTTAACCACTTTTGTTTCTGGTTAAGCCGTATCTGCTCGTCAGTAGGTTTGTAACTTGCCAAGAAATTATCCTTAAAAGAGCTAAAGGTGCCGTTCAGTATGGCACTTCTTATTTTACTCATTAAGTTACTAATAAAGCTTAGATTATGAATAGTAGCTAACCTATAGGCTAAGAGCTCCTCACAGCTAAACAGGTGATGTAGATAAGCTGCCGAGAAGGTGCGGCAGGTATAACAGTCGCAATCAGGGTCAACAGGCTGTTCCATCTGGCTATAAACAGCATTCCGAATATTTATCCGCTCTAGGCGGGTGAAGAAGGCACCATTCCTGGCTACGCGAGTAGGCAGGGCGCTGTCAAATATATCGCATCCCCTGGCTACAGCCTCGATAATATCCTGTGGAGAGCCTACCCCCATCAGGTATCGTGGCTGGTTCTCCGGTAGCAAAGCTACCGTTTCTTCAACTATGGCTAGGGTTAACTTTTTAGGTTCGCCGATACTCAAGCCGCCAATAGCATAACCAGAGAAACCCAGCGAAGTAAGGTATTCAGCCGACTGGTGCCGAAGCCGAGGGAAGACACCCCCTTGCACAATAGCGTATAGAGCTTGGTCATTACGCGTCTTGGATTTTTGGCACCTCTCTGCCCATTGATGGGTTCTAGTCATTGCCATCTGCACTTTTTCAAAGCTATCATCATAGGCAGGGCATTCATCTAAAGCCATAATAATATCAGCGCCAAGCCTCTCTTGAAACTGAATAATTAATTCAGGAGTAATAAAGTGCTGACTGCCGTCAATATGGGAACGGAATATAACCCCATCATCGCTGACCTGGCGTAGACGGGCTAGGCTAAATATCTGGTAGCCGCCACTATCAGTAAGAATGGCTCGGTCCCAGCCCATAAATTTATGTAAACCTCCCATCTTCTCAATTACAGCAATGCCTGGTCTGAGGTAGAGGTGGTAGGTATTAGCCAATACCATTGCCATCCCAATATCTTTAACCTCTCCCGGGGTCAGTGTTTTAACCGTACCCTGGCTGCCTACAGGTAGAAATACCGGCGTGGGTACCCGACCGTGTGGTGTTTGGAGTTCTCCAGCACGGGCTTTACTATCAGGGCAAGTTTGTATTAAATGGAAGCTATTGAGATTATTTATAAACCCTATCCCCTTTATCCCCTTCCCCAAAATAGGGAGATGTATTCTTTGCATGAAGGGGAAGTAGTTATATAAGAGAGGCTTCGCCTCTCTTTGACTCTCCTTAATGTTTACTCCTTTCAAGTAGAGGGGGAAGTAGTTATCAAAGAGAGGCTTCGCCTCTCTTTGATTCTCCTTTATGTTTACTCTTCTCAAGCGGGGAAGGGGAAGATAATTATGATATGAATGTATCTTCCTATCATGGGGCTGACGCCCCTCTAAAACTCCCCTAGATTAAATAGTTGGCAACAAGATTGCGTTGCATTTCCGAGATGCCGACATATATCTCAGTCATTTGTCTTGACACATGGTAACGAATACCAAAGCTAAGTGCCGGAAAGCTGATAGTTTATATAGCCTCTGCCCATCCCAAGAGGCACTAGAAATCACCAGTCGTGAACTGGCATTGATTATCATCGTGCCTCATCCAGATAACCTTGCAAGATGAGGGCGGCGGCTATGGCATCATGCCTAACTTTTTTCCTGGTTTTTTTGGTATCAACTGCCTGCATCAGGCGCTTAGCCGATACTGTTGATAAGCGCTCATCCCTAAACTCTACAGGAACTTCGGTATGGGTAGATAGTTTCTGGACAAAGGCTTCTACCTTCTGAGCCTGCTTACCTATGCTACCATCCATAGAGCGGGGTAGACCGACTACAATTTGCTTAACCTGTTGCTGGTTAGCAATACTGGTAATAGCCTCAACATCTACTATATCATCTATACGATTGATAATACTAAACGGGCTGGCTAATATACCCCCGGGGTCGCTGATAGCTACCCCAATCCTCTTATCTCCGATATCAAGACCTAGGCTGCGCGTTATGTGCCTCCACGCTGTTTGAGATTGTACATTATTCTCGACTCTTAACTATACTATCCTTAAAGGACCTTCCCATTTAGACTTCCCTTGTTGCCAAACTGACACCGGAACTACGAAATCTTTAAAAGTTAGTTTAGTCATATCTCTTGCAACACCCCTTAAAATATCCTCGATAGGGGAAGATACAGGCCTAGTAACCTCTGGCGGTAAATAAGGGAGAAGAAGCTCTGCTCCAAGGGTTATTGCTGTCGGCGCAAATTCGGTAACAATTCTCTCATATCTACCGGTTGCAAGGCGAAGCTTTTCCATCTCTTGCTGAAGATCATCCATGAGAACCTCAATTTCATCAGGATTCTCAAATCCCTGTTTATTTATTGTCATGTCAATTATCTTATTTTCAGTCTCAGTAATTTTCTTCAAACTCTCACGCCTTTCATCGTCTTTTCTCGTTTCTTCGTAGTATTTCTTGCGATCTGAAGGTTTAACCCTTGCTATAGGAATGACGAGAGCCTGCAGCTTCTCTACTTGCTCTTTAATCCAATAAATCCAGCTCCAGAGGTACAAAAATTCGGGGGAGAAATCAGAGCCAAAAATATTTGCCACTTTTCTAATATTCTTGAGAGATCTCCTCACATCACCGATTGATGTTGTAACAACACCCCCTTTACTATAGAGAATATGTGAGGCTCTAAATTGGTGCCCAGTAAATGTAAAATTCCCTACGAATTGGAGCGGCAGTTTCCCCTTCTCATATAGCTTCAGCAGCTCTTCAAGAATCCTCGCTCCGTCTTCCCAAGTAAGACTGAGGAAACCATATCTTTCAGCCAGATATTCGCTTGCTTCACTCTTCTTAAGACCTGGTACTTCTATTTCCTTCCCCTCAACACTTTTGAATTTGTCTCCGTATCTCTCCTTCCACTTCTTAGCTGAAGGTTCTCCACCGAGTAACTCCTGAATTCTATTGGCGAATAAGAGAGGCTTTTTATGGAGCTCCTCATTTTCTAGCCAATTGTCAAAGAACTTCTTGCAAAATTCACTTTTCTCAATGCACTCAGCGTAATCAGTCGGCCAGAGAATTTGAGGGATAATTAGCCCATGTTCCACTTTCCTCAAGAAAACATCAGACGTTATGCCGAAATAATCAAAAAAATTATCCTCTGCCATCAGCTTATTTGGGGGGAGAACCACCAAGAGAGGACTCTCACTCCTATCTGAGTATGCGTCAGCCTTACGCTCTGAGACATCAATCCTAAAGTATGTTGGGTGTTTGCCTTCTCTTATCAGAAACTGCCACTCAGGATAAACTTCTTTGAAGATGACTTCTCTCAGCGCTTTGCCTTCTCTTATTGCGTCCGTCAATTTCTTCCCTTTAGCTTCCTTGCCTTTTACACGGAAATTTTCTTCCTCCTCAAGCCTCTGCTTAAGGTAAGGGTGTAACTTTTTCTCCATTTCACACCTCTATTAATTTGATATTTACTCCAGATTCTATATTAAGCTTTTCACTAACCGAAGGGCTTCATCTAATTTTTCTTTATACTTCCCACCTGCCTGAGCTAATCTGGCTTTACCCCCACCACTGCCCCCGGTTACCTTAGCCACTTGTTTTATTATTTTGCCAGCATCATAACCTCTGGCTACCAAATCTGGGGTTACTGCCGCTATAAAAGCAGGCTTATCTTCATAAACCGTACCTAGAACTATCACTGCGCTTTTTAGTTGCTCCCTGAGCCGGTCACACATTTCTCGTAAAGCTGGCATCCGTAAAGATGGCACCCTAACTGCCAGCACCCGTACCCCATTAATTATCTCCACCTGATTTAATAAAGACTCGGCTATTTTCTTAGACAGTTCCCTCTCCAGAGCTAGAGTTTGCCTCCGCTCTTTATCCAGTTCAGTAACTAAACTGGATACCTTATCCTGAGCAGCATCTGGCGATGCTCCTACAAGCTGGGCGATTTTCTCCAAACTGGAAAAACGCCTGTCAATAAATGTCTCAGCACCCCTGCCAGTAACGGCTTCAATACGGCGCAACCCAGCCCCGATGCTCACTTCAGTGATGATTTGAAAGAAGCCTATCTCCCCGGTTGAGGCGACATGGGTACCACCACATAGCTCAGCACTGATTGGTGGCTCACCAATTTTTACCACTCTAACCATATCGCCATACTTCTCATCAAATAGAGCTATGGCACCCTCGTCTATAGCCTTTTTATATGGCATCTCCTCGTCATATACTCTCAGATTATTGAGAATTCTTTCATTGACAATATGGTTTCCT